>JAITED010000069.1 GCA_031282235.1 Propionibacteriaceae bacterium
CCTCATAGACAAACCACTTTTCACAACTCGAAAGCCTGCCGCACCCCACCCAAAACGCGGGCATTTTCAAATGAGGCACAGGCACCCACCACGCGGGCACATTATATGAGTATCGTCGAGTACTTGACTTTTAATTTTGGAAATGGTAGTCTACGGGAAAGGCTAATTCTTCCCTCTTAGGGGTTTCAGAGGAGTGCATGGGTCTCTAAGCCTTCCAGCGGAGGGAGGAGGAGGCGAAATTTCGTTCGGTGTGGGCGGTTTTCTTCGCACCCCTATCCAAATAGAGGAGGTTGGTATGTTCAAGTTCGCTAACAAGAAGGGACGCCTGACCACTATCGGTCTCGCGCTCTGTTCTCTGCTCTCCATCGTCATGATGAGCGCTCCTGCCATTGACGCTAGTGCCGCTGGCAACATCACCCTGACCGTCTATGAGGAAGCCAACGGCCAAGGCTGGTCTCTATCAGTCACCGGCGTTGACGCTTGCTCAAACACCGGTTGGTGGAACAGCAACGAAATTTCTTCGTACAGGTGGAACGGAACCGGCGATTACGGAATCTATGGCAACGCTAACTGCGCCAAAACCGGTTCGTATTTCGTTATATACAAGACCGGCACGGGTCTTGAAAATCTACCGAGCCAATACAATGACATAGCCGACAGTTTCGGCATCAAATCCAAATGATTAGAACGCTGTCGAAAAGCAGATCAACGAGATACACGGTTGCCGTGGTTATGATTACCGCCATGACGTGTCTCCTGACCTCTTGCAATACGGGGGGAGTGGGTTCTTACCCGCTTCCTCCGCCCACAACTGTCAACCTCAACTGGGAACAGGCCAGCATTGATTTTCCTTTAGAACGCTTCGAGATGAGTCCCAGCGAAATGGCGACCATGTGGGCTGCCCGTAACATCGCCTACGTGCGTTGTGTTACCGGCAAAGACGAGGTGCCAGCGATAGAGATGGAAAGATCGGCCAATATGCTCAAAACGCTGTTCACGCGCTTTGATGTTCCCGATTGGGTATTCGGGTGGTGGGATACAGATTTTATTCGAACACAAGGAGAAGAGCCTGTCGATGACGGGGATTTTATGCCAGGCACAGAAACCCCTGCCAGTGATGAGCAAGCAATGGCTTGTGTGGCTACGCAGGAACTCAAAGATTTGACACCAGGTGGCATGACGTTCATGGTTGAGGCGGATACGGCGTTCTCAGACTTGGATGCGGCACGGGTGGATTCCATCAAAAAAACGTATTTCAGCACACTCGCCGAATCACTTGCCAAACAAATGGGGAATTGTTTAGCCGAGAGCGGGTATCAAATAGCTCCGCGAGACCGTGATGGAACACCTGCGGTTTTCGCAGATGACTCTCTAGGCGTAAGCCCTGAAGAAAAACTACGGATTGCGCTCGTTTCCGCAGAATGTAACGACCGACTCGGTGTCACGCAACAGTTAGCCAACATGATGGCCGGTTATCAAGAGCAATACATAGCCGAACACGAAGCCGAACTACTAGCCATACGCGCCGAAGCCGACCGCCGTCTAGCCCGCGCCCACGAACTACTGCACGAAGTGGGGCTAGAGTGAAAATGGAGAAAAGTTCTTTATATGATTCGTAGTTGTGCACGGGTTATGGTTGTCCGGGCATGGTTTATGGCTCTTGTTTCGGAGAGATAAAGTGGATTATCGTGTGTTGGTAGTGTTCACTTGCATAACGATTATTTCTATAATAAACTCCCGGCTAAGGTTGTTTTGTTTCCTTTCCTGAGAAGGTTCAGAAGTCGCTGGACAGCCTGATTCTCCCCACCAAGAGCAACAAGGTGACACCAAATTATTAAATGAACGGTGTTGGCGGCGTCCGTCTACACCCCAACAAAAGAAATGATCTCATCAACCGTTTCAATTAGTAGTTTCTTTGATGGATTCTTAACATAGAGGTGAGATGCAGTGCGAATAAAATACGGTATTTCTGCTGTTTTGGTTATGCTGCCACTCTTTACTGCTTGTGGTGTGGCGGGGGCGGATCCAGACCCGCCTCCGCCCGGTGCTGCTGTGCTTGACTGGGAAAATGCCAGTATTGATTTTCCTTTAGAGCGTTTCGAGATGAGTCCATTTGAGATGAGTGCAGTTTGGGCGGCTCGTAACATCGCTATCGCACGGTGTTTTTCTGGAAGTGACGAGGTGCCTGAAGCTGAGTTATCTAGATCAGCAAAAATGCTCACCACTCCGGATATGTCGATGGATGCTGCAGATTGGGCTTTCGGATGGTGGGATGCAAACTTCATTGAAAATAATGGGGTGTGGTCTACTTTTGGGGATTTCGGATCCGCACCGGGAATGTCCGCCACCGCCGATTCACAAATATGCTTAGACTCATCAGCAGTGGCGGATCTTACCCCAGGATGCATCTTTTTTACCGTAGGAAATGACATGGCGTTTGATAAGCTTTCCGAGCTTCACTCAAACTCTGCTCAAAGCGCTAGATTGAGTTCGCTTGCTAAATCACTTTCCAGACAGATGGACGAATGCCTCGCTGAAAGTGGATACGAAATGAACGAGGACGATGACGGACGGCCATCGTTCACCGCAAAGGTACCCGAAAATTGGTCAGAAGAGGAACAATTACGCGCTATCGTGGCCTCAGCTACCTGCAATGACGAACTCGGTATAACCCAACAAATGGCCAATCTAACAGCGGGTTACGAAGAACAAGCTATCGCCGAACACGAAGCCGAACTTTTAGCCATCCGCGCTGAAGCTGAGCGGCGGTTGGGGTTGGCTCATGAATTGCTTCGGGAAGTGGGGCTTGAATAGCCTAAATGGGTTAAACAGCGGGTTGCGGATTGATATGGTTATAAGACTGGGATTGATGGGAGCCGGTCTTGAGTAAAACTGATGCGAAGCGGGATGCGACGGCGCAACCGCAAGCGCAACCACAGGTGCAGCGTAAGGCGCTTAACCCTAAACGGTTGTTGGCGGCAACCGGGGTGTTGCTGCTAGGGGTGTTGTTGGGGGCAGTGATTACGGCGGTGGTGTTTCCGGCTCCGGATATGTCGGCTATTGATAATGCGCAGCGGAGTGCGCGGGTTACGGCGACGGTGAGTGAACAACCGGCGCGCGAGTTGGCGCGGCTGGTGGGCACGGTGTCGCCGCCGGAGAGTGCGCAACTTTTACCTAATTCTCCTAGTGGGGCGGGGGACGAGGTGGTCACTCGGATGGTTTTGGAACCGGGTGCGGTCGTTAATGCTGGAGATTTGGTAGCAGAGGTTTCGGGGCGTCCGGTGTTTGCGTTTCCGGCGGGGGTGCCGCTCTATCGAGACATTTGGTATGAGAATACGGGCAACGATGTGGCGGCGGTGCAGCAGGTGTTGGTGGAGCGTGGGCTGCTGACAACGGTGTCCGGGAAAGTGGATTGGAACACCCGCGAGGCGTTACGTCAGCTTTACCGCAGTGCGGGGTTTACCCCGGTGGACGGTTTACCGCTATCGCACACCGTGCGTATCCCCAGTGTTGGGTTGACGGTAGCAGCGGTGGCCGGTGTGGGGCAAGCGATTGACGCGGAACATCCGATGGCGGTTTTGACCCTGCAACCGGCGCGGATTACGGCACGGGCTGACATGCTGCAAGCAGAAGTGCTCAAGGTTGGGGTTCCGGTGCAGGTGCAGGTCGGCAGTATGGGAACCGCGGAATCCGAAGTCATCGCAGTTTCGGAGTTTATCTCTGGTGATAACGGCGGCGCAGCGGGCTACGACGTGACGGTTCCAGTGCCCGACGCTTGGGCTGAGGCGGCTGAGGTTGGCCTGCCCGCTATCGTCACCGAGTTGGGTACGGCTGATACTGGTTTGGCGGTGCCGCTGTTGGCGATACGCCACCGTTCCGACGGGGAAACGTATGTCCTCAAAGTTGCCGCCACGAACCAGCCTGATACGCCAGTGACTATACGAGTAACCGCACAAGCTGGCGGTTACGCCATCATCGCCGCCACGGATGAACTGCCGCTAGGAACGGAGATAGTGCTCACCGGGGAACGCACATGAACAGCGGCCGTCCGCTGGTTTCGCTCACGGGTGTGAGCAAAACCGTAACCGGCAACATTCAAGCGCTCCGGGATGCCACTACGGTTATCTACCCCGACGATTTGGTAGCGGTGGTGGGGCCATCGGGTTCCGGTAAAACTACACTGCTTTCGATTCTGGGGTTGCTTGATACGGCCACCGCTGGTGAGTACCTATTTGATGACGTGAATGTGGCGGAGTTGGCTGAGGATAGCCGTAACGAGTTGCGCAGTCGCCGGGTGGGTTTCGTATTTCAGAACTCGTATCTCAACGCTGATGAGTCAGTGGGTGAGAACGTCGCTTTAGGTTTACGGGTACGTGGTGTGGCGCTCGCTGAGCAAACCCCGCTGGTGGCCGCCGCGTTGGCGCAGGTTGGGTTGGCCGGTTTTGAGAACCGCCGTGCGGGCGACCTCTCCGGTGGAGAGAAACAGCGGGTCGCCGTGGCGCGCGCTTTGGTGACCGCACCCGATTTGTTATTGGCTGATGAACCAACCGGGGCGCTGGATTCCACCTCCACCGCAGCCCTAGTGGAGTTGTTGCAAGAAATCAGCTCCCACGGCACCGCAGTGGTGGTCGTCACCCACGACCCCATAGTTGGTGCCGCCACCAAGCGAGTCCTAGAAATCCACGACGGTGTAGTGAGTGAACCCCACCCCGTAACCCCCGCCGACTCCATCGGCACCCCCTTCGAGAAGGGGGCTTCAAAGGATGACAACACAGCGACACCTAACCCCCAAACACCAACACAACCCGACAACCACAGCCCCCTTTCCCAAAGGGGGTGGCAGGCGCAGCCTGACGGGGGTTTCCACCCCACACCACCACCCACTCACACCACTCACAACCACCACCAACAAACCCCCGCCGACTCCGTCGGCACCCCCTTCGAGAAGGGGGCTTCAACGGATGCCAAAGCGGGTGATAAGGGAACCACCCGCACTGCGCGGATGTTAGAGGTGTTTGATGCGCTTAAAACGCCGCTACTACGCCCGTTACGTTCGGCGTTGGTGTTGTTGGCGTATGTGTTGGGAATCACTTCGCTCACAGCTTCGCTGGCGCTTACGCAATCTGCGACCGGCAGCATTGTGGAGCGGTTGACGGAGGCGGCCAGTAATGAGATACGAGTTACCACCACGGAGTCAGATAGCAGTTTCCTGCTAGACCCCACGTTGAGCGATGGCGCGGTTAGCCGGTTGCAGAAGTTGGAGGGGGTGGACACCGTAGTACCAGTGCGCACATTCGGCCCACAATCCAACGGCATCACTCGCGCACTACCCGCTTCACCCAACAGTGCGCCGACGATATTACCAGGACGCATCTTCGTAACAGAAGCAAGTTATCTGTTCTCGTACGGTTTTGAGGCCGCCTCTGGACGCATCGACCTGCTCAGCAACAGTTGGGCAGGATTGACAGTGATACTCGGCTCAGCCGCAGCAGAAAACTTGAACGTG
>JAITED010000112.1 GCA_031282235.1 Propionibacteriaceae bacterium
CAGCAGCATAAGAAGAAGAAGAAGAAGAAGAAGAAGAATTAGAGGTAGAGGAGGAAGAAGAAGTAGGCATCAAACTACCCTTCTGGATAGGGACTGCAACTCCGCTAGGGCTACGGCTCCGGCGGTGGAGGTACGTAACACTTGGGAGGCGATACGCACCGGAACCCCGCCGGCGGCTTCAAGCGCTGCTAACTCCTCGGCGCTGATGCCGCCCTCGGGGCCGATGATGAACACCACATCGCCAGTAGCGGGCATCGTCAGTGACTCAACCCACATGGAGGCTTCTTCATGGCATACGACCGCTAGCGCGGCGGAGCGCACCCACTCTGCCACTTGCGCGCTACTGGCGTATTGCACTTCGGGCACAGTGAAACGCCGCGACTGTTTGGCGGCTTCGCGGACAGTCTTACCCCACTTGGCTACGCCTTTCTCCACTTTCGCTGCTGCGCCATCCCACCGCGATACACTGCGCGCTGCCTGCCAGGCCACAATCACGTCCACCCCGAGTTCGGTGAGCATCTCCACGGCCAACTCGGCGCGCTCCCCTTTTGGCAACGCCTGTATCGCCACCCAACGCCTAGGGCGCGGCGGCTCAACACACACCTGCGACACACTCACCTCAACTGTGGTTTTGGCAACCGAAAGCACCGGCCCAAAGCTGGCGTGCCCGCGCCCATCTGCCACATACACCTGCTCCCCCACCTGTAACCGGCGCACCGTGGCAGCGTGGTGCGCTTCCGTACCGGTGATAACAGCCACGGCACCCACCGTATCGGGCACCGAATCAGCGAGAAATAGTGGCGCGGTCATCCGTTGAACGAGTCTTTCAGGCGGGAGAAGAACCCTTTAACCGCCGTATCACCCACCGCCACCGCGGGGCTGGTCTCGTCGCGTAGCTCCGCTAACTGCGTCAGCAGGGCGCGCTGGGCATCGTCCAGCCCGACGGGGGTTTGCACCAACACCGTCACCCCCAGTTCGCCGCGCCCGGAGCCGCGCAGCCGGGGCACGCCCCGCCCTTTCACAGCGATACGTGTACCAGATTGGGTGCCAGCGGGCACCGCGAGCGTAATCTCGGCCTGCTCCGGAGGACAATCCGGGGTGTCGGCTTCCAACGACTGCACCTGTACCGTGGTGCCGAGCGCCGCAGCGGTCATCGGCAACCGCATCACCATCTCCAGATTGTCACCGTCACGCTTGAAAACCTCGTGCGGGGCTATCGCAATCTCCACGAACAGGTCTCCGGCGGGGCCACCGCCAGGGCCCACTTCCCCCTGCCCGGCCAGATGCACCCGGTTACCGTCGGCAACCCCAGCCGGTATCTGCACCGTGAGGTTGCGTTTCGTCCGCGTCCGACCCTCGCCGTTGCACTGCGGACACGGGTTGGTTATCACGGTGCCATACCCGGAGCAGCGCGCGCACGCTTGCGTGGTGCGTATGTCACCTAGGAAAGAGCGCTGTACGCTAATCGTCTCGCCCCGCCCGCCACAGTTGGGGCAGGTGGTGGGCTCTCCCCCGTCGGCGCTGCCCTTACCGCTACATTTGGTGCACACCACATACGTATCAACATTGAGCGGTTTCGCCACCCCGAACGCCGCTTCTGCCAGCGTGATACGGGTACGGGTCAACTGGTCATTGCCGCGCCGTACCCGTGGCCTAGGCCCTCGCCCGGCACTCGCCCCAAACATGGCGCCCATCAGGTCGCTGATGTCAAACCCGCCCGTCTGGAAGCCGCCAAAACCGCCGAAAGGATTGAATCCGCCCGCGCCGCCCGCGCCACCTGCGCGCAGCGGGTCGCCGCCCCGGTCGTACACCGCTTTCTTCTGCGGGTCAGAGAGCACCTCATACGCTTCCTGCACCGCCTTAAACTTTTCTTCGGCTTTCGGATCGTCACCGGCCACGTCGGGGTGCACCTGCATCGCCTTTTTGCGGTACGCCCGCTTAATCGCCTCTGCGGAAGCGTCGCGGGGCACACCAAGCGTGCCATAGTAGTCGTTTGCCAAGGCTCAACCTTCCTGCAGGAATCTGCCGACGTAATTCGCCACCGCCCGCACCGCAGCGATGATGGAGGGGTAGTCCATACGTGTAGGGCCAACCACCCCCAACGTCGCCCAAGCGCTGTCGGTGGAACCGTACCCGCTCACCACAACTGAGGTGGATTGCAGCGGTTGGTAACTGTTTTCGCCGCCGATACGCACCATCACCCCGTCATCGCCGGGGCGCACCGCTTCGCCGAGCAGCCGCAGCAGCACCATCTGTTCCTCTAACGCTTCCAGCACCGGCTTCACGGTGGTTTCGTACTCCGCGCCAAACCGGGCGAGATTTGGCACCCCACCCACCATCACTCTCGCCCCCGGTTCGGCAGCCAATACGTCGCTGAGTACGGCGGTGAGCCGACTGATACGCAGCCGCTCCGCAGGCGCCATCCCCTCCAACGCCACCGCCATCGCGCTCAGCGCATCGTTGGGGGTACGCCCCACCGCGAGGGCGTTAATCCAATCCCGCAAGTTAGCCAACTCCGCATCGCTGTGTTCTGCCAACTCGAATGCGCGCTGCTCCACCGTACCGCTGGAGCGAATCACCACAATCAGCACTCGATCCGCGCCCAGCGACACCAGTTCGATGTGGCGCACCCGGGGAGAGGCCGCCACCGGGTACTGCACTATCGCCACTTGTCTGGTCACCTGCGCCAACAGCCGTGCGGTACGCTGCACAACGTCGTCCAAATCGCAAGCCCCCTCCATGAAACTAGAGATGGCTCTGCGCTCCGCTGCCGACAGCGGTTTTATGGCCGCCAAACGGTCCACGAACAACCTATATCCCTTGTCAGTGGGGATACGCCCAGCGGAGGTGTGCGGATGGGTCAAGTAACCCTCGTCCTCCAACGCTGCCATATCGTTACGGATGGTGGCTGCGGATACGTCCAGATGGTGACGCTCCACCAACGCTTTTGACCCGACCGGTTCGCGCGAAGCCACATAGTCAGTGACGATGGCACGCAACACAGCGAGTTTGCGCTCATCCATGATGTTGCCCTTTCGTATCTGACATTTTGGCGTTTCCAATCTGGCACTCTCGGGTGCTGAGTGCTAGTTTAGCGCGTATTGCGTCGCACTTAAACCGCGCCCCGTCGCCAGCAGCGCCGTGTGTCGTAAACAAGTCGTGAACAATACGTAGCTTAAGTTATCACCGCCCAAACCCCCGCCGTATTCCCCGAAAAGTCAAATATTGCACTGGAAATCGCATTTTTCGCTGTGCAAATGCCAAATACGTGCCACAGTTGTACATGTGAGTGAGTTCTCCATCACTAATTGGGTCGAAGTAGCCCCCGCTACGTATCTCGCGGTCGCTGAACCGGAGGGGGTGAACATCGGATTGGTGCTGGGCGCCAAACACGCATTACTCGTGGACACCGGCTCCAGCCCCGCGCAGGGCGCGACTATCGCTGAAAGCGTACGCAACCAATTCCACCGGGTGATAGACCGGGTTGTCGTCACTCACGCCCACTACGACCACTGGTTCGGGTTGGGCGCATTCAACAACGTGAAAACATACGGACAAGCCGGATTGTTGGACGAGATGTCTGTCGGCGTCGATACCACCCTGGTTGCGCAGTTGGGGTTCACCCCCGACCTCATCGCGCCGCCGCAGAATCTGATTTTGGATTGGGGCTCGTTCAGCCTCGGCGGCGAGCATGTGCAACTCAAATATTTCGGCCCTGCCCACTCCAACTCGGATTTGGTGGTGTACGTGCCGGGGCGCCGCTTGGCGTTCGTGGGCGACCTGCTGGAGGAACCCGGCCCCCCACATTTTGGCCCCGATACCACCGTCAGCACTTGGCCGAACGTCATTGACCAAGTGATTGCGCTCGTCGGCTTGGACACCCTGTTGGTGCCCGGGCACGGCAAGCCGGTGGATACGGCTTTCGCACTCCGGCAACGCAACGACATCGAGCGTTGTTATCGTCAAATACGCGAATGGCATACGCGCGGCTACGGCCTTCAGGATGCCCTGGCCCGTATCGAAATGGGTTGCAGTCTGGATTGGCCTTTCAGCGTGGCCGCCATGCGCGAAGCCGCTATCTGCATCTACGCGGAGCTGGCCGGTTCCCAGCCGCCGACTCGCCCGGCCTAAACGTTCGCAGCTTCTGCGGAGATTTAGTTACTGACTAGCTCTAATGAGATACGGTCTGCTAACAGCCGCCCGGTCGGGGTCAGCACCAGAGAGTCACCGTTGACGCGCGCTAAGTTATCGGATACGTATCCCGCCACTAAGTCAGCCGTGCTGGCGGGTAAAAGCTGTAGCGGCAACCCGGAAGCCAACCGTAGTCGCAGCATCACCTGTTCCGTCGCTTGGGCGGCAGCGTTCAGCGTTTCAACCCCGGCACTAGGGGATTTCCCGGCGGCAAGCAGGTCAGCCCAACGGCGCGGGTTGCGTACATTCCACCACCGCGTATCAGCGCGATGGCTGTGGGCACCAGGGCCTGCCCCCCACCAATTAGCGCCCAACCAGTAGGCCAAATTGTGGCGGCACTCGCGCGCCGGCAACGCCCAGTTGCTCACCTCATAGTTGCTGAAACCTGCGCTGGCGAGCAGCGCTTCTGCCGCTAAATACTTGTCCGCTAAATCATCTTCAGTTATGGCAGGCGTGCTACCCCGAGCGATACGCCTAGCCAGTGGGGTGTGCGGCGCTAATGTCAGCGCATAGGCGCTCAAATGGGTGGGTTGGGTTTCCAGCGCTGCCCCCAGCGAATCCAGCCACTCCCCCAAGCTCTCCCCCGGCGTGCCGTAGATGAGGTCGAGGTTGATGTTGTCGAATCCGGCGGCTTTCGCCTCCTGCACCGCCGCCACCGCGCGCCCGGGGGTGTGAACGCGCCCCAACGTGTGCAACACCTGCGGATTAGCCGACTGCATCCCGATGCTAATCCGGTTATACCCAGCGCCGCGCAACACCTGCAACAATGCCGGGGTTAGGGTCTCCGGATTCGCTTCGGTGCTCACCTCGGCATCCGGGGCGAGCGTGAAGTGCTGCCGTATCAACTCCAAAACCTGCCCCAAACCAGCGCCCAGCAGTGTCGGGGTGCCGCCGCCACAGAACACCGTATCTAAAACGGTGCCGCTGCCAAAGGTTGTTGCTGCCCGTTCCAGTTCGTGCGCTAAGGCCGTCAGATAATCGTCGTAGCTTATCCCAGCCCGATTGAGCGTATACGTATTGAAATCGCAGTATCCGCAGCGCACCGTACAGAACGGCACATGCACATACAGCGAAGTCACAAGCCCCAGCCTACCGCTGCAGCGCCGCCAACTGACCACAGGCGGCGTCAATGTTGCGGCCTCGGGTGTCGCGCAGAGTTACGGGGATACCGGCGCGCTCTAGGCGGTCGATGAAGGTTTGTTGGTCGCGCTTGCGTGAGGCTGTCCATTTGGAGCCGGGGGTGGGGTTCAGCGGGATTAGGTTTACATGCGCCCAAGTCCAATCGCCGCGCCGCTTCAGCTCTCTGGCTAGCAGGTCAGCGCGAGCTTGCTGGTCGTTAATGTCGCGGATGAGGGCGTATTCGATGCTCACCCGACGCTTGGTGACGCGGGCGTAATCCCACGCTGCATCCAGCAACTCGCCCACTTTCCAGCGCTGGTTTACGGGGATTAGCTCGTCGCGTAGTTCATCATCGGGGGCGTGCAGGCTCACGGCCAATGTGAGCGGCAACTCCTCGGCTGCCAACGCTGCGATACGCGGCACTAACCCGACCGTGGAGATAGTCACCCCGCGTGCCGAGATGCCGAAACCGTCCGGTTTGGGACGTATTAACTCCCGCACCGCTGCCATCACGGGAGCGTAGTTAGCTAACGGCTCCCCCATGCCCATGAACACGACATTGTTCACCTGACCCGGCCCGCCAGCCACCGCGCCCTGCGCCAGTTTCGCCGCAGCATCCGCCACCTGCGCCACAATCTCTGCCGTGGACAGTGAGCGTTGCAAACCACCTTGTCCAGTGGCACAGAACGGACACGCCATACCGCATCCGGCTTGCGAACTGATACACACCGTTGTGCGATTCGGATAACGCATCAACACCGACTCGACCACCGCGTCGCCAGCGATTCGCCACGCCGTTTTAACGGTCATCCCGCGATCCGCGCTCAGTTCTTGCGCCGCAGTGAGCAGGGGCGGGAACAGGTTAGCTAACGACTCGCGGGCCGCTAACGGGAGATCGCTCCACTGATCCGGCTGGTATTCGTATCGTCCAAAAACGTGATTAGATACCTGTCGCGCTCGATACGCTGGCAACCCCAATGCGCTCACCGCCGCTATTCGCGCCGCGGGCTCCAAATCGAACCAATGTTTAGCGGGTTTGCCCCCAGCGCGCACCGGAGTATCGAACACTAAGGCGCGCTCCTCCCCTGCTTCTGCTAAAGGGGCGACTGGAAGGGGTAAAACGGTAGACACGACTACCTCAGCAATACATACATCAAAGCCCAACCCACTGGGGCGGCAAATAACACCGAATCAAGGCGATCCATCGCCCCGCCGTGCTCGGGGATGAGGTGCCCCATATCTTTGACACCGTAACTGCGTTTAATCATGGACTCCACCAAATCGCCCAACACTGCGCTCAACGCCAACGCCACGCCGATGAGCGTGCCCTCCCACCAGGGCTGCTTGAAAGCCAGCACCGCGACTAGCGCTCCGACTACGGCAGCCAGCACTACGCCGCCAGCAAACCCCTCCCAGCTTTTAGCGGGGCTGATACGGGGAGCCATCTTATGATTACCGCCGGGGCGCTTCCCCGCCGACACCCCCACCAAAAACGCTCCCGTATCGCTTGCCACTACGCATAACAGTGTCATCATCACCCGCGCCATCGGATGCGTCCCCAGCAGCATCAACGCGATAGAGGAACCGGCAAGCGCTACGTACACCAAAATGAGCACCGCCTGCGCTAGGTCAGTGGTGTAGTTGTCCACTGCCCCCCGTACTCGCAACGATGCCAACGCCACCATAGTGAGACACACCCCGCCCATCAAGGCGGCCAACGGGTG
>JAITED010000119.1 GCA_031282235.1 Propionibacteriaceae bacterium
TTATCTGAAGTTGATTTCGGAGGGCTCCAATTTTACGCAGGCCGCTAAAGCGGTGGGGGTGTCTAAACGCACAGGGAAAGCGTGGCGTAACGGTAGGAAGCGCGCCAACGGTCGCAACGAACAGCCGCTTTTAGATGTGGCTCACGCGCTGGCACTTCCTACCGCTTCCAATATCACCCATTTCGTGCAGAGTTGACGCGCATACGTCCAGTGCGCAAGTCCGGCGGGTAGCTGAGCGCGTGGGTGGCATATATAACTGTCGTGGGTTACGTATAACTGTCGTGGATTGCGTATAACTACGCTTAACCCCTTGGGGGCGGCGTTCGGTTCCTGTCGCTAAACACCGATTGCGTTACGTATCGCATCGGCGATAGCGGTAGCGTGGGCTTCGGTTTCGGCTAGGGTTGGCCCCTCCACCATGACGCGGCAAAGCTGCTGCGTGCCGGAGTAACGTACCAAAACCCGCCCGTGACTTCCCAGTTCACCAGTGGCGGCAGCGATGGCGGCCACCACTTCCGGCACCTCATCCAGATTCGGCTTGCGTGCCACGTCCACGTTGAGGAGCGTTTGGGGATATACCTGCATCGCCTGCTTCAGCACGCTGAGGGGCTGCTCGCGCTGCAACATGCAGGTGAGGAGTTGCAGGCTGGAGAGAATGCCGTCGCCGGTGGTGTGGCGGCGCAGGAAGATGGTGTGCCCAGAATCCTCGCCGCCGATGACCGCCCCGACCTCTTTCATCAACTCCAACACGTAGCGGTCGCCCACTTGGGCGGCGTAGTTGGTGATGCCGTACTCCTCGCACGCCACCCGGAAACCGAGATTGCTCATCACGGTGGATACAACGGCGTTATTCGTCAAGCGCTGCTGGCGTTTCAGTTCTAAAGCGTTGATGAGCAGGATTTGGTCACCGCCCACCACTTGGCCGGTCTCGTCCACCGCCACCAGCCGGTCAGCGTCGCCGTCGTATGCGAACCCCACCTGCGCGCCGATTTCGCGTACCACTTTGGCCAGCACTTCGGGGTACATCGCCCCAGCGTCGGCGTTGATGTTGAAACCGTTGGGGTCGTCGTTGATGACGTGCACATCGGCGCCCAGTTCGCGGTATACGGCGGGAGCCACCCGATACGCTGCCCCGTTGGCTACGTCCATCGCAATTTTCACGCCATCCAACCGCAGCGAGCGCGGGAAGGAGTTTTTCAAGAATACGATGTAGCGCCCCAGCACATCATCGAGTCGATACGCGCGCCCCATCTTGGCGGCGGGTGGGGTGAGGTTCGCCAGTTCACCGGAGAGCATCAGGCGTTCAATCTCGGCCTCTTGCGCGTCGGAGAGCTTGAAGCCGTCGGAGCCAAACACTTTGATGCCGTTGTCTTGATACGGGTTGTGACTAGCGGAAACCACGAAACCGGCGTCGGCGCGCATCGACTGGGTGATGTAGGCGATGCCGGGGGTCGGCAGCACCCCCAGCATGTGTACGATGCCGCCCATAGAGGTGATGCCCGCTTCCAGCGCGGACTCCAGCATGTAGCCCGAGATGCGGGTATCTTTGCCGATGACCACAACCGGCGGGCGATGTACTGGGTGAATGACATGCGTAAGGGCTTGTCCAAGGGCAAATGCCGTCATTGCATCCATCGGATAGCTGTTAGCGGCGCCCCGAATCCCATCAGTGCCGAACAGTGCGCCCATCTATATTCTCCTCGATTGCTCTTTAGTTGCTTTAGCGGTGATTGCGGTGATGATGTCGTTGAGCGCCTGCCTGCCGGTGGCCACCACAGGGTCGCGCAGCGCGGCGATGGCGCTAAGATACGACGGGTCGGATGCGGCGATGTCAGCGATTAACGCCATATCGAACTGCGGTTCGTAATCTGTGATAGCGGCGGCGATGGCGGCGATACGTGCCGGGAGCTGGGCGGTTTCTGCCACCTCCGGGCGCACCGTGGCCGCCCAACCTTTGAACCGCTCAATACGCTCCAACAAGGCACGATCCAATACGAAGCGCGCCGCCTGTAGCAGTTCGTCTCCGTATTCTAGGTTTGCAAAAAATACGCTACGCACTTGGTGATACCAGACTCGCAGCGCAATCAGTTGGGCGATGTATTCGACGTTGCGGGCTATCGTGCGTTCCAGCCGCGGGTAGGCGTAAACATCGGCTTCCTTGCAGGACGGCTGTGGCGGCGCGATGATTTGGACGCCGTCAGCCACGTCCTCTTTAAGGATGGAACCGGCACCGACTACAGCGCCGTATCCCACCTTTACCGGGCCGACCGCTCCGCCGCCACCGCCCAAAAATACGGGTGCTTCGCGTAGCCATACGCCCCGCGCCACCTCACCGAAAAGGCTCGCGGTGGCCTTGTGCCCGGCGGGGGTGAAGTTGAAGTGGATGTAGCCACTGCCAACTTCGGAGTGGTGGTGGCGGGAAGTGCCCCCGGCCAGCAGGCAGTCGCAGAAGTTCACCAGCGAGCCGATAGTGGCATACGGGAACAGGATGGTTTGCTTCAATCCGACGTTGTGAGCGACGCTTGACTGCTCCTCCAACAGGCAGGCGGCGCGAATCTGCGCCCCCGAGCCCACCGTAACTCCGGCCAGAAACACCGACGCGGTGGCGTATCCCCCTTTGAGCTTTACCCCACGCCCCAGCGCGCAGTTCTCTAAGGTCAGCGGAGCTTCCGCTCCCAATTCACAGTTGGCCGAGATGACGGTACGCTCGCCGCGAATCCGACACCCGGGATGAATCACCACTCCCGTAGTGGAGATACGCCCCAAGTTCACTTCGTCCGCAACGTACACCGTCTCTGGTGCCAGCACAACGACTCCCCGCGCCATAAGTCTTTGCACTGTCGGGCTGATGCTCACCCCACCAGCGTACCGCTTTCTTGAATTCTTGCTTTCTTGCCTCCCTGCCTTTTCCGGTTGCGGGGACGGTGATGGTGAACGCAACAGTTGGCCGCTGTGGGGAGAGCGTCGGATATGCTGGATGGATGGCAAACAAATTGGTGAACGGTGAAGTGCAATCGACATTGGCACATTTGGCGCAGACC
>JAITED010000157.1 GCA_031282235.1 Propionibacteriaceae bacterium
GTTCTGGATTCCCGCCCTGACCACCGTCTGGATTGACTTTGAGGAGATCGGTTCCCGCGCCGCCCGCCTGCTGCTGTCGCAACTGGAACACGGCAAAACCCCCATGACCTCCACCGGCACCCCAGAACTAATCATCAGAGCCTCTAGTGCCCCTCCCCGGTGAGGCGAACGTTCCCTACCAAGCAAAAGCGGGCAAAGCCAGCGCAGCCCATACTCCTCGGGCAGTTGCTCGTTGAACGTGGTTTCTAAGACTGTGACGCGCTCACACCCCGAGGCTCTTAAGCCATGCCACCAGCGACTCCTTTGAGGGGCTGCCGTTGAGCACTCTGCCGTCCAGTATGGTAGTGGACGCAGCAACGCTGGGCTTCAGGCCAGCCACCGTCTCGCCCATGTCGCTGGAGCCGGACGTGGCGAATGGCACGATAATCTTGTCTGAAAAGTCGTGGCTCTCAAGGAAAGTGTTGACGATGGTCGGCGCGACGTGCCACCAGATGGGGAAACCGACGAACACCACATCGTAAGCTGAAATGTCCACGCCCTCGTCTGCCACCGGTGGCCGGAAAGTCTTATCCCGCATCTCCACCGAGCTACGGGAGTTATCATCCCGCCAGTCGAGGTCGGCTTTCGTGTATGGCACCTCTGGCCTTATCTCATAGATGTCCGCGCCCAGCACCTGCGCCAGCGTCTCAGCGACCTTGCGGGTCACGCCGCTCGCCGAGAAATACGTTACGAGTCTCTTGGCCATACCTTCTCCTAATAAAACGAGGACGTCCGCCAGCAAGACATCATTTTATCAGTATGGTTTTTAAGCTAGTCGCCGTTTTCCTAAAATGGGCTTATCGGTTAATACGAGTCCCTTTAGGGCATGTCCTATCCAATTAGGACGAATCATTCGGCAGAGTCCAGCGTTTCATCGGGCAGAGGTAAGCGTTTCATCTGGCAACCGCCGAAATGCTGGATAATAGATGCTTCGTATGCCTGCCTGATTCGCCATTCTGATGCTTAAAACTCGCAGAATACAAGAGCTTTATTCGTATGGACTTCATCTCCGTCTTTAGCTATATTGACTGCTGATTTCCCAAAGTGCGCTTATCGGCAGCGCGCGATTTTTCGCACCAAAAGCGAGGGTGTCTTGACCGGTGTAAAGCACTAGTCCGACCAGTAGGTCTTTCCCCAAACGTGCGGCTAGGTGGTTGATGCCGGTGAAGTCATCTGGGCGTACCATGGCCGACGCTTTTACGTCGATGGCTATGACTTGGCCGCGCCGGTTTTCCAGCACTATATCGACTTCGACTTTGTCTCTAGTGCGGTAATGGAACATGTCGGCGCGAGTCGTAGACCAAGACAGTTGGCGGGCGATTTCCATTGCGACGAAACCTTCTAGGAGACCGCCCAACTCGTTACCGCCCAAACGCTGCAGGCTGGTTTCGTCTTGACCGATGAGGTTGGCAGCGATACCGGAATCCACCAGCGCCACTTTTGCGGTTGATACCGTCCGTGAGCTGATGTTGCGTGACCAGGCTGGGATACGTTTAATGAGGAACACCTCTTCTAAAAGGCTGAGATAGCGTTGCACTGTGGCTTGAGCTAAACCGAGTTTGTTAGCCAAGTTTCCCGGCACCAACTGTTGGCCGGAGCGCGCTGCTAGCAGACGCAACAGGGCTCGCATCTCTGCACCCCGTTGAATCTCCGAAAGCTGGATGACATCGCGGTTGATGAGGTCGGCAACGTAGTTGTCGAAAAACGCGGCACGCCGCCGCCCGGCGCGAGCTATCGCTTCGGGGAATCCACCTCGGACAATACGCTCCAAATATCCGGAGCGATTTTCCTCCGAATGGTGCCACAGGTCGGAACCAGCGGCGAAGATAGCATCGACAAACCCGTCTGCGCTGTTGTCGATTTCACCTTGCGATAGTGGCCACAGTTCAATAGTTTCCATTCGGCCCGGCAGTGTGTCAGGTAAGCCGCGTAACCCCAGCACCCGAGCCGAACCAGTCAAGAGGAATCGTCCCGGTCTAGGGTCGGCATCCACTGTTTCTTTAATCGCCAATAACAACTGTGGTTCCCGCTGAATCTCATCAATCACTACCAAACCATCAGCAGACACGAAACTAACCGGATCAAAAGCCGCCGCCTGTCGGCCAGCCGCATTATCCAAACTGCGCCAAACGGCATTTTTCTCCTGCGCGATCTGAGCAACCAGCGTAGATTTACCACATTGGCGCGCTCCATTGATGAGCACCACCCGAGTATCAGATAACGCCGCAGCAACTTCCCGTTGTGCCCGCCGGGGCACCAAACGCCCCATAGGAGAGGCCGGAACTCTTGTCATACCTTCCATTTTGCCACACCTAATGCAAGTTTGGCCGCTGGTACCGTGAAAGTTTTGCCGCTGGGTTCATGAAAGTTTTGCCGCTGCTGATGAGCGAGTTTAGCGGGTGTCGATAATCCCAAAGCAGCTAATCACGTCAGTTGCGGCAGGGGGTGGGTTAGGGTGAGGCGGAGGGCATCGCCTACAACTAGCGCAGCGAGGATTATGCCTAGTAGGAGTGGGATTGGAGCGCCGGAGGATAGGAAGATTAGCACCATTGCGGCCAGGATGGGGATTAGGTAACGCAGTGTCCAGCCGACGTAACCGCCGAAGCTGGGCATGTCGATGCCGCGTTCTTCCGCCACCGATTTCACCATGAAGTTTGGGCCGTTGCCGATGTACGTCAGCGCACCACAAGTGACCGCGCCCAAGCTCACGGCGCTGAGATAGAGGCTCGGCACTCCGGCTACTGTGGGCATGTCGGGCAGGCTGAGTTGGGTGGACATCTCAAAGAAGGTGAGATACGTGGGGGCGTTGTCGAGCAGGCCAGAGAGTGCGCCCGTAAAACCGAACAGGGTGTATTCGTTTAGCGGCAGTTGCCCCGCATGGGCGCGTAAGAACTCCAACGCGGGAATCATGGCGAGGAAGATGCCGATGAACAGCACCGCCACTTCGATGATGGGGTGCCAAGTGAACTCGTTGTCCTGCACCCGTATTGCACGGTCGCCGATGAAATACGAAGCCGCCGCTGCGCCCAACTGCAAAGCGATTTTCAACCAGGTGTGTTCACCGAGTAACGCCACCGAGCCGATGATGACGGCGAACCATACGATGTTGAGCGAGCCGCGTAAAGCGAGCGGCGTCAGGCTTGCCTCATCCCAGCTGGTCGCAAACTCGGATTCTTTGGAGTAGTAAAACCGCTCTTGGCCGTAGTAGGTGAGGAGCAGCAGCGCGCTGATGAACAGCCACTGCGGCCAGAGTCCTAACGTCCAAGTGAAAGGTACGCCGCGCATCAAGCCGATGTAGAGCGGCGGGTCACCCAGCGGAGTCAGCAGGCCGCCACAGTTTGCTACTAGCAGGATAGTGAACACCACAGTGTGTACCTTGTGCTCGCGTTCCCTGTTGATGTTCAACAGTGGGCGAATCAGTAACATCGCTGCGCCAGTGGTGCCGATGAAACTGGCCAGTACGCCACCAATCGCCAGCATGATGGTGTTGTTACGCGGGGTAGCGCGAATATCACCGGCTAGGAACAGGCCGCCGGACACGACGTACAGGCTGAACAGCAGCGCGATGAACTGGGCGTATTCCTGCAACGAGTGCAGCACTAGGTGATGGTCGAATCCGAACCACATCCAGACGGCCACCGGCACCCCGAGCACCAAAGCGACCCCCAGTTTTACTGAGTTACGCTCCCAAACGTGGGCGGTGGCTGGAACGAGGGGGGCGAGTGCGATAGTGCCGAGCATCACTACGAACGGCAGCAGCCCCCACCAGGGAATATCCATTGCGGCTCCTTATCACTCGTTTCCACCACATCTGCCACATCCTAGTCGATTGTGCTACGCGGTAGCGGTTAGGACTTGCGGGTGAGATTTGGACGGTTTGTTGCCGCCGGGGTGTGGAAAAAAGTTATCCACAGCCCCAAATAGCAAAGAGTTATCCACAATTGAGTATCTCGTTGGCCGGTTTTGTCTAATACGCCGTAGAGACGGTTTATGAGAATCTGGACAGATGACGACGCTGAACTGCGCGTGCCGGTAGCCGCCGATTTCGCCGACCGCAGACTCAGGCGAATGTTGGCAGGCGGGGAGCGAGCACCCGCTAGCCCGGAGCCGCCTGCCGTTGGGGAAGAACCCGTTCGGGTGCGCAGTGTTGCCTCCGAACGCCTGCCGAGTGATAACTCTGCTGCTGCCTTAGGCGATGCTGTTAGTAATCAGCGCACTTCAGCGCGGATGCGCAGTTTAGCTGCGCCGATGTTGCCCCAGAGGGGAGTAGCTGCGGTGGGGGAGGGGATGTCGGATTCTGTTCGCGCTGTGGAGTCACCGACATTGGCGCAAAGAGTATTGGGTAATACGCGGATAGGGCGCCGCGTTGCCGAATCTTCTGAGACGATGCAAGAGTTGGCTACTGCTACGCGAAAAACTCCAACAAGTTCAGGGCGCGCTGCTGAGGTATTAATACGTGAGGAGGAAAAGTCGGTTGCTGTTGATAAGGGGGAGGACTCATCGCGGCTGCAAGTGGTGGCGACTTTTGCGCGAGAGCATGTGGCGATTATTGGAGTGATTTGTGCGGTGGCGGCGGTGTTTGCGGGGATGCAACTGTTTGGGGCGCGTACCACTGCGGTGCCACTTAACCCCAGCGTGGTGAGTGAGGTTTCTGTTAGTTCTCCGCAGGCTTCCCCGACTCCGGAGCCGACTATTTTGGTGCATGTATTGGGGGCAGTAAACCAACCCGGAGTAGTGGCACTTCCAGTGGGGGCTCGGGTGCGCGATGCCATCGCAGCTAGTGGGGGGCTTACGGATGAAGCCAACCCCGGCGAACTGAACCTAGCACAGCTGCTTTTTGACGGGGCACAGTTGGTGATTGGCAACAACAGTAGCCCACGCGGAGAAGTCAACAGTGAATCGGGAAGTGGCGGTAGCAGTGGAACTACGGGGGCCGCCACCACTCGGCTCAACCTCAACACCGCTACCGCAGCGCAGTTGGAAACCCTACCCGGTGTCGGGCCAGTGACCGCCGAGCGCATCATAGCGTGGCGCGAACAACACGGGCGTTTCACCAACGCCGCAGAGTTGCAAGAGATTAGCGGTATCGGAGTAAAAACATATGCTCAACTCGAACCCTACGTCACCGTTTAACCCCACCCCACCCCCTACTGCTGTGGTGTTGCCTACCCCTACCCCTACCTCATCGCCTAAGACGGTTGACCTGCGCCTAGTCGCAGTAGCGGGAGCGGTGTGGGCGGCTACTTGGGCGGGGTGTCAAGGGTGGTGGTGGGCGGCGGCGGTAGCAGGCGTGGCCATCATCGCCGCAGTGGTGGCTGGGTGGCGGGGGCAGCGGACGCTGATAATGGCTGCTGCGGTGGCGGCGATAGCGGCGGTAGGGGTGGCTTCGATGTCGGCGTGGTCACGTACCACGGGGGAAATCGCTGCGCTGGCGGAGCAGAGAGCCATCATGGAGGCGGTGTTGGACATCGACAGTGACCCAGTGACGTATCCAGCGCGGGGGGTGCTCCCGGCGCGGACGCTGGTGCGCGCTACGCTGCTGCAGGCCGATGCGCGGGGGCAACGGTTCAGCACTAAACAGCCAGTGACTCTGATAGTTACCGGCAGCGAACAGGTGGTAGCTGGACAGCGGATTCAAGTGCGGGTACGCGCTGCGGCGGCTGAGGTTGGCGACGGGGTGGCCGCTGTGCTGCAGCAGATTGGCACCATCACGGTGAGCAGCGAACCGGACGCACTCAACCGGGCGGTGAACGCGCTCCGGGAGGGGCTGCGCGCCGCGATGAATTGGAGTGACCCAGCGGCGGCGGGGTTGGTGCCCGCCCTAGTGGTGGGGGATGTGTCGCGATTGCCGGACTCTTTGGTGGCGGCGTTTAGAGCTACCGGCTTGTCGCATTTAACGGCGGTGAGCGGCACTAACCTCACTTTGATGTTGGCGTTCGTGCTGCTGGCCGCTAGATACGCAGGAGCGCGCGGATGGTGGTTACGGGGGATAGCGGTGGGATGCGTGGCCGGTTTCGTGCTGCTGTGTCGCGGTGAACCTAGCGTATTACGCGCCGCAGCGATGGGGTTAGTGGCACTCTCTGCTACCGGAGTGGCGCGGGACACTGGGCGCGGGGTACGGCAACTGTGCGTTGCGGTCATGGTTTTGCTGCTGATTGACCCTTGGCTGTCGCACTCCTGGGGGTTCGCGCTCTCAACTAGCGCCACTGGCGGCATCATCTGGTGGTCACCTAAGTGGCAGGAAGCGTTAGCGAAGTGGTGCCCGGCGTGGTTAGCGGAGGCGATAGCGGTGCCGTTGGCCGCCCAACTAGCCACGCAACCGCTGGTTACTGCGTTGAATGGCCAAGTGTCGCTAGTCGGAGTGCTGGCAAATCTGGCGGCTGGGCCGTTTGTCGGCCCGGTGACAGTGCTCGGTTTGCTGGCAACATTAGTGGCGCTGGTCTCTAATTGGGTGGCGAGTGCGCTGGGGTGGGTGGCGGGTTGGTGTGTGCAACCCATAATTTTGGTGGCCGAGGTCGGCGCGGATTTGCCGGGGGCAGTGTGGCAGGTGGGGGATGCCGCCCTAGTCATCGCAGTTATCGCCGTAGCATCATTACTAATAGCTAGAGCTATCCCTGGGGTGCTGGTGCGCCCAGCAGCTGCTTTGAGCGCGTTGGCGCTGCTCATTGCGGTGATATGTATACGCCTGCCAACTCCGGGATGGCCGGGGGATTGGTCAGTGGTGTTCTGCGATGTGGGGCAAGGGGACGCGACGGTGTTACGGGGCGAGGACGGCACAGCGATGCTGGTTGACGGCGGCCCCGAACCAGCTCTGCTGCATGAATGTCTGGATTCACTAGGGGTAACGGCGTTGTCACTGGTGGTTGTCACCCATCAACACTCCGACCATCTCTTTGGTTTGGCCGGGCTGGGGGAGCGGTATCGTATTGGAACGCTGCTGCTACGCGCGGGGTTGGATGAATCACAGATTGCAACTACCGCCAACTTTGTCGGCGGCACTCCCATGCTCTTATCCGCGCAAAGCGGGCAGCGTATCACGCTCGGGAGCATGGTGTGGGAAACCCTAGCTAGTGGGGCACCGTTTTCCATACGGATTAGCGACTCGGGAGAGGATCCGCAGGAGAATAACGCTGGCACTATCGGGGTGGTGTACGTAAACGGACTCAGTGTGCTGTTGACCGGGGATGCCGAACCGGAAGCTCAAGAGGCACTGCTCGCCGCAACTGGCGTGCCCGATGTGGACATCCTCAAAGTGCCTCACCACGGTTCACCGAACCAGAGTGCCGCGTTTTTGGAGGCGGCACGCGCGGCGGTTGCGGTGGTGAGTGTCGGCGTGGACAACGGCTACGGGCACCCCTCCGCGCGCACCATCGCCACCCTCAGCGACAGTGGCACCCAAGTGTGGCGCACCGACCAGAATGGCGCGGTGGCTGTGGGCTCGGATGGCACCTCCATCCTGGTGATTCCCCGCCGCCGCGCGCCATAAATGTCGGTGGAAGCTGGCAGGATAGGGGTATGAGCGTTTTTGGTACTGCGCTGCTGGTGGTCGGCACCGATGAACTGTTGGTGCAGCGCCGGATTACGGAGCGGGTGCAGGCGGCGATGTCCGAGGTGCCCGGCGCGGAAGTGGTTGAACTCAGCACCGCAGAGATAGTTGCGGGGCGGTTTCCGGAGGCGATTGGTGGGTCACTGTTCGCTCCAGCGGTAGTGGTGGTGATACGTGAATACGGCGCGTTGGCAGCAGAGCAGGTGGAGGAGGTGCTGGCGGGCGTTGCCTCACCGGGGGAGGTTTTGGCTCTCATCTTGGTGCATTCAGGCGGCAGCAACCGGGGGGTTATTGACAAAACTGTGGCGGCGGGAGCTGAGAAAGTGCTAGTCGAAGCACCAAAACCTTGGCAGTTGCCGGAGTTTGTGGTGAGTGAGGCGGCACGGCACGGCGTTGAGATGAATGCCGCCGCTGCGCGGGCGCTGGTGGAAGCGGTGGGGGTGCGGCTCACCGAACTGAGCGCTGCGGTGTCTCAATTGGCGAGTGATTGGGAGGGGGAGCGGCTCACCGCAGAGCTGGTGGGGCGCTACTACACTGGGCAAGCTGAGGTACGCGGCTTCGCCGTAGCGGATGCGGTGATGGCGGGGCAAACCGATGTGGCGCTCACAAAACTTAGGTGGGCTTTAGAGCGGGGAGCCACCGGCGGCGAAATCGTGGCCGCCATCGCCTCTGGGCTGCGCGCTCTGGGCAAGTTTATGAAACTGCGCAGTTCGCAACTGTCGCAACGAGAGCTTGCTATTCAAGTGGGGGTGCCAGAGTGGAAACTACGCACGCTGGTGCAGCAGGCGCGCACTTGGTCACCGCGCGGCGTGGCAGCAGCGTTACGGATAGCAGCGCTAACGGATGCCGCCGTCAAAGGTGCAGCCGTAGATAAAGGATTCGCGCTAGAAAAAGCGCTACTGGACATTGATTACGCCCGCGAAATCTACTAAAGCCTTTAATAAAGAGGTATACGGGGGTACGCCACAACCCCAGCTGGCCGCTGGGGTGGGGGTTGCGCTGGGGTGCTGTTTACAGCGCCGCAGCAGCGCTAGCGATAGCCGATTTACGATTGGCGGCTTGATTAGGGTGAATGGTGCCCTTAGTAACAGCCTTGTCTAGCGCCCGGGTAGCGACTTGGACAGCCGCCGTTGCAGCTTCTGCATCGCCCGCGGCGATTGCATTACGTGCTGCGCGTACGTAGGTACGCAGTTCGCTCTTTACAGCCTTATTGCGCTGCCGTGCGATCTCGTTAGTCTTGATGCGCTTCTTTTGCGACTTAATGTTCGCCACTTGGTTGCCTTTTCTGCCGTTTTGTTTTGCTTAAACGCAAGTGAAAAGGCTACCAGTAGCGATGCCAGCAAAGCAAAACTGGCGGCGTTGCGCCGCCGGAAACGCGCTAATGACCGGTTTCTAACGCTTGTAATTTGGGTTTTAATATTTGCAATATCGAAAACTAGCTGCGTAGTGGACGACTGTGATGGTATTTTTGCTGAGCTACCTGCTCCCAGTCGCCGGTTTGGGAGGCGGTTTCCTGCTGCTCCTGCTCTCGCTGTTCTGGTATCCGGGGGCTACTGATTACCAGTTCTTGATTGGCAGAGGATTCGGTTGTTACGCGGCGCTCATCTGTGCCGCTGCTGGTGCCGCCGTCGCCGGGTTTCTATAAGCTGTCATCGTAAAACTAGTTGTGCGGTGTCGTACAACAGTTTGGTCTCCACCACCACGATGGTGAACAGGAACACTTTGCGTATAAAAGCGTTGCCGTGGGCGATTGCCATCCGTGCCCCGATGAACCCGCCAATCAAGTTGCAGACGGCCATCGTGGCTCCCAGCGCCCAGATGATGTTGCCCTGCACGCCGAGCACTACTAGCGCGGCGACATTGGTGGTGAGGTTGACCAGTTTCGTCATCGTAGTGGCTTCCAGAAACCCGTAGCCCAGCAAACCGGCGAACGCCACCAGTAGGAAAATGCCAGTTCCTGGGCCAACTAAACCGTCCCAAAGCCCAATGACTAGGCCGATAAGCCCTGCCCGTATTTTCAGTTGGGGGCGCTGATAACGCAATCTGGTTTTAGCTCCCAACTCCGGTTTCCGCCAGGTGTATACGCCGACCACGGCCACCGCCAGCGCCACAATCGGGGTGAACGCCACCCGTGGCAGCATCGAGATGAGCCGGGCGCCACCGGAGGAACCGACGAACGCCAGCGCCATAGCCACGCTGACAACGCCCCAATCCACCCGTACTTTGCGCAGATACGTCGCTGCTGCCGTAGCCGTGCCCGCAACACTGGAGAGTTTGTTGGTGCCGCTCACCAGCGGCACCGGGGTCGTAGGCAATCCGAACAACAGCGCGGGCAACTGAATCACGCCCCCGCCGCCCACCACGGAATCAATCCAGCCGGCTGCGAGCGCCACTAAGCACAGCAACGCGATAGTCAAAAAGCCGAGGTCAGCAGGCACGCCGTTAGTCTAACTGGTTTCAGTTACCGCTTTGTTACCGGGTTTGTCTCGTATTTTGGGGTGATGTATCAGGACATCGGTAACATTTTGGGGTGCTTGAGCGAGGTTATTATCTGCGTTGTTTGCGTTTGTCGGGTTGGGTTTCTGGGTTGGGGTGGGGTTGGTTGAGTGCGGTGGCTTCTTGTAGTTCTATGTAGCCTAGTATGCGCCATGTGATGTGGCGGGGGCATTTAGTCAACCAGCCTTCTAATAGCCCGATAGCCCAGCGTTCTTCTATGCCTGCTTTTGTTATTAAGTCGTTTACCGTTGGCGTAACCGCTAACTGTGAGAGTCTGGTGATGCATTGGTAGGTGTCAACGAAACTCGTTCCGTTGCGTAGCAGCGTGTCTACGGATGCGTATAGCAGGCTTCTGGCGTCTAGGTGTCGGATGCGTCGTATGGTTTGACCACCACTACCGAACAGTAACGCTCGTGTCATTCGGAATGGGGTGTATGTGGCGGCGGGTATTGCGAACCATGGTAGTCCGGTGTG
>JAITED010000212.1 GCA_031282235.1 Propionibacteriaceae bacterium
ACGCTGGCATGTATTGAGTACCTGTCTGTTTTCACGGACGCAGACTCTTAGCAGAGAGGCCGCGCCCTTGGCTGAATATTGTTGGGAAAGGCTGGGCGTGCCCGGCACCTCTCTGGGACAAATATACTATGCCGAAGTGCCAATTTGACGCTAGGAATTAGTACTAATTTCCTAATTTAGCTACAAAACTATTGCCATTGACCGATTCCACTAGGCAAAACAGTCGCACAAGTGCCCGGATAATGTTAAACGAATACATTGTAAGATTCAACATTTGCATCTGGCACATCACCCGCAGAGTCGTTCACCTGAAGCCCCCTTTTCAAAGGGGGTGCCGCCGCAGGCGGCGGGGGTTTCACAGCGAGTGGCACAGAGAAGTAACCCCCGTCAGGCTACGCCTGCCACCCCCTTCAAAGAAGGGGGCTACAAAAGGTTAGCTACGCCTACCACCTTCAGGGAGGGGCTTTAGAGGAGTCCGGCTACGCCTGTGCTAACTGCAGTTGGGCTTATTCCTTTGGGCTGATTACCCCTTTAAGAATCCAGACCTTGCGATATGGCGTACCGGGTGAGTTCCACGCGGTTATGCAGTTCGAGTTTACGCAGCACGTTCTGTACATGGTTCTGCACCGTGCGGTGCGATACGAACAGTCGGTCTGCTATCTCGCGGTAGCCCAACCCTTTCGCTACCAGCCGTAACACCTCGGTTTCGCGCTCGGTCAGCGTGGGGACTGCGGCCGTGTTGCCGCCGGAGGCCATCCGGCGATACTCCCCCAACACCAGCCCAGCGAGCGCTGGCGTGAACACCGCCTCGCCGTGCGCGGTGCGCGCCACCGCATCCAACAGGTCGGCTTTGGACGCGGATTTCAATACGTACCCTTTAGCGCCCACTTTCACGGCTGCTAACACGTCGTCTCGCTCCCCAGAAGCGGACACCACCAGCACATTCATGGTGGGGAACTCCCGGGTAAGCACCTCGGTGCAAGTCACCCCGTCCGGCGGTGGAATCTGCAGATCCATCACCACCACGTCGGGTTGTGCGGCGCGCGCCCGCCGTAGGCACTCCTCACCGTTACGAGCGGTGGCCACCACCTCAAATCCAGCTTCAACCAAATCCTCAGCGAGCGCCTCGATCCAAATCGGGTGGTCATCCACCAGCATCACGCGATTACCTGTCGTCCCCATCTGCTCACCTCCTACTCACTCAACCGTGATTTTATCGGAATACGTAACTCCCACTCCACCCCGCCGCCGGCTTCACTCGTCCAACTAGCGGTACCGCCCAAACCGGTGATACGCCCGATGATGGACGCGCTGATGCCGAGATGCCCGGCGGCTTTGGCTTCCCGTACCTCATCCTCGCTCATGCCTTTGCCGTTGTCACGTACCGAAATGAGCACGTCGTCTCCATCTTGCTCCAGCAGCACCCAGGATTTTGCGCTCGCCCCAGCGTGCCGGGCGGTGTTGGCCAACACCTCAGCCACCGCAGCGTCTATCTCGGCGGCACGCGCCACCTGCAACGGCAACCCCCCAGCCATCGCTGATACGGTGACCGCTTGACTCTGGCGCGCTATCAGCAACTGCACTAAATCAGTGGTGTCGTTGGGGAGGGTGGGCGTATTCACATCTAAATCTTGCAGCAACAGCCGCAACCTAGCCTCTTGGTCACTCGCCAACTCGGCAAGCCGCTCCCCTTTCGGCCCCAACGCCGCCCCCTCGCGCTCCACCATCGCCAGCACCTGCAGCACCCCGTCATGCACGATACGGTTCAGCCGCTCCCGTTCGGCCAACTTCGCTGCCGCAGCCAAGCTGAGATCGCGTTCCGCAATCAACGCCTCCAGATGTTCCGCTAAAAACCCGACAAACCCCGGCACCACCATCATGCAGAGCAGATCCACCCAATCCCTAGGGTCGGAACTGGGCATCTGGGCGTAGTTCACCACCCCCACCAGCGCTCCGGTGAACACCCCGGCTGCCGGGCCACGCCAGATGGCGATAGCCAACGGGGCGGCCACCATCCAGTAGCCGGGCACGCCGTAGTAACTGCTCTCCAACAGTTTTGGCCCCAGAATCCAGCGCGACGGTGCCACCGCCACGATAGCCACCGCGAGGTCTAGCCCCATCCATAAGACGGTGCGATATTCGGGGCGTTGGTTGAGATACCAGGTGGCGAGCGTCCAAGAAAACATCAGCGCGCACACCAGACTTAAAGCGGCAGGATGGTCAGCCTCCCGGATACGCTGAACATTCACCGCGATAAACATCACCAGCAACGCCAGCCGCAGCATCGCCCCCGCGCGGTAGATGGAACGGTGCCAAGTGAGCTGTCGTAACACTTTCTTCATGGCGTGCCTCCCCCCGTACTCGGCAGCATCACGGCTGCACTGGGTTGGAGGGGGTTTTCATACGCAGGCGGCGGGGTGATGCCGATGTTGGGGTGCACTTTTACGTAACTCTGACTCTGTTCCACGCTCAACTGCCCGCTTTTCAGCCGGGTGCCGTACACGTCCACATACACCTGTGAGGTGAGTTCCTGAACATGGCGGGCAATCTCGTTCGCCACCCAACGCAGCACCACCTGATCATCGCTGCGGGCAGCGTATTCGCTGAAATCCAGCGGTTCGCCCACGATGATGCGCGCCTGCCGCATGGTGGGGAAAATCAGCCAGCGCCGTATCTGAGTGTCTATCATGCCGACGGGAATCACCGGCACCCCCGACAGCAGCGTCAGCCGGGCAACCCCGGTGTGGTAGCGATACATCCTCCCGTCCGGGCTGCGGGTGCCCTCCGGGAAGATGCCCACCAACTCCCCCTCCTCCAACGCCTCCAACAGCGGACGGAGGGTCTCAGCCGCCTTGCGGCCACCAGAGCGGTCTATTGGAATCTGCCCCGCAATACGTAAAAACACTCCCATTAGCGCTTTTATCCCGCGCATCTCGAATAATTCCTGCTTCGATGCAAAATGTAGTTTTCTTTTCAATAAAGTGGGCAGTGAGAACGTGTCGCCCCAGCAGATGTGATTCGCCGCAATTATCGCGGCCCCCTGCTCCGGGATACGCTCAACGTGCAGCAGTTTTGGCCGCAACAGCCAACTCACCACCGGGATAAAAAACCCCGCTTTTATCACGCGGTACAGCATCAAATGCCTCCTTAAAAGAGCGGACGGCTGAACCTAGCCTACCGTTTCGTCTTATGATGAGATGTGCCCGACGACGATTCCCGCGACCAAACCGATGCGCAGTTCCGCGAACTGATACGTGCGCAGTTTGGTGAGGAGGTACGCGGCCACGCTCCCATTGAGGGGGCGCGCCCGGATGATTTCCGCGACTTTTTCGATTTCGATGCCGCGTTGGAGCACGCAGAACCGGTTTACGACGAGCGTTGGATCGCCCCAGTACCCGACCCAATACGGCGTCCCTCCAACCCCAAAGCGCTGTTGGGGCTAGTGATTGGGGTGTTATCGGGGACGCTGGCGGCGCTGGCGCTCATCGGCGTGTCGCTGCCGGGCTGGGTGGGTGTCGCCGCTTTCGTCGGATTCGGAGTGGGGTTGGCGCTGCTGTTGAGCGCCCTGCCCAAAAAGTCTGGAGCCTACGACGATTTCGATGACGGCGCCCGACTGTGAAACTCGTATTGCGAACTACTAGAACTACGAATTATCACTAGTTTGCGGCATTCGCCATCATCACTTCCATGAGGTAGTTATAGCCATTGACCAATCCGCCGTTCTCGAACACATTCCAGTGCACGTGGCAACCAAACGAATACCCTGTATCGCCAATTAGACCGATCAACTGCCCCCGGGTGACCTCTTCACCCGGCTTAACCAGAATCACGCTTTGGTGCGCATAACCCGTCTTGTAGTAGTTGCCGGCTTTGGAGCGCCC
>JAITED010000020.1 GCA_031282235.1 Propionibacteriaceae bacterium
GTACAAGTAACGATAACGACACCAATGCTCCACTAAGCATCCTGCTACCCATAGCACTCGGTGCCCTAACACAACTCGTACGCCGCAAAAAGAACAGAAAAACCAGCTAAACCCACACAATAAGAATGGACGCTATCGGACTCCCGGTCACACCGGGAGATCCGATAGCGTGGGTATGGCCGTGTCTTATGATTTTCACAGTTTGCCTAGTTATACATGAGAATCTTCTTAGAAGAACTTTATTGAAGTAATAATTTTGTCCGAACGGGTATGGTGTAATGCACCGGATGATTTCCGGTCCACACCGACAACGCCGTCGGCGTATTGCTAGGTAGGGCGTGAGTCGGGTGGTTTCCTAAAGAAGGAGAAGTTTTATGAAGAAAGCATTACGGGTCGCAGTAGCGTGTCTGCTGGCTGGGTCGATGCTCAGCATCTCGGCTTGCTCGGATGACAAGCCAGAACCTGGCCCCAGCAAGTCAGCTGAACTCACTGGAGTGGCAGCGATTATCGCGCAGGCCGAGGGCATGACCAACGCGGAGTTGTTCCAGAAAGCCATTGAGGAATCAAACGGTAAGGTGATGCGTGGCATCGGCAACTCCAGCCGCGGCGCCACTGCCGCTACGGCGTTCATCGCGGAGCTGCAGAAAATCGACCCGAGCTACAACGGCACTATCGAGTGGAATCAGCCGAAAAATAACTCTATTTTCACCACTCTGAACGCCGACATCACGTCCGCGACGCATACGTATTCCATGACGCTCATCCAAGACGGCAACCAGATTCAGACCAAGATGATTAACACGGGCAACCTGTTGAACTTCATCCCGAAAGAGTGGAAAGAGGCCGCAGGCGTGGATGTCGCGGCGAACGGCACCCCGTTAGCGCTGCAGACCCTCTCCAAGGTGTTCATGTTCAACAATCTGGATGCGAGCGCGAGCTACAGCAACGTGTGGGACTTCGTGAAAGAGGGCAGCGCCCCGATGTTCATGGGTGTCAACTCGGAACCGGTCGGCAAGAACTTCCTATACATGCTCACCGAGCCCACCTACGCCGGTTACGTGAAAGAGGCGTTTGACAAGCTCCCCGCCGCCGAGCAGGCGTATTTCCAAAAGACCGATGATGAGGTCGCAGGCGATGTCGAAGGTCTCGGCCTAGAGGGCGAGAACGCCAAATACGCACTGGCCTGGATTAAGCTGTGGGTCACCCAGTACAACGAAAAGACCGACGACGGCCCAATCTGCAACGAACTGGTCACCACCTCTGCGGCTGGACAGTCCGCGCTGATTGTGTACTCGAAGTTGCGTTCCGTGGAGGAATCCGCGACCGCTTCTGCGAAGAACGTCACCATCGCTGCTTATCAGGACGGTTATGCAGGCTTCGGCGGGTACGGCTACAAGCACTACCTGATGATTCCTAAGACCAGCCCGCTGCCGTGGACGGCTGCCGCGTTCATCGCGTTCATGACCACCTACCCGGATGGTTTCGCTGCGTGGGGTAAAGACATCGGTGGCTATTCGGCCAACCCGGCGGTCAACCAAGACCACAGCAAAGACGGTTTCGTTGACGGCGTGGACACCTACCCGGTGAAGAACGACAAGGGTTACGACTGGTGGACGTCCGCTGACGGTGGCCGTCTGATTTTGGAAGATCCGGAGTACGCGGCGCGCGTATCCGCCAACCTGTCCGACTGGATTGATGTAGCGGCAAACTCCTAGCAGTCAGCCACTTAACAATCTGAAATAGTTTTGTTTAACTCAATTTAGCGGGTGTGGGGAATTGCAACGTTCCCCACACCCGCACCATGACCGCTAGGGGAACAATGAACTCGCCTGCCTGGCGCCGAGTGCGCACGTATTTTGCGAAGCCGCAGAATGGGCTGTTGTTGGTGTTGGGGATTGCTCTCACTATCAGCACGCTGGCTCCGCTGGTGTCAATCCTGATTGATACCGTCACGGTGCACCCCGGCCACGTCGATTCGGAGCGCACCGGTTTGATGAGCGGCTATACGCTGTTCAACTGGAGTGACCTGTTTGACCGCTCCACGTTCGTCAAAGAGAAGCTGTTCGCGCAAAACTTCTGGGATCCCACCGTAAATACGGTGCTGATGAGCGCTTTCTCTTGCATCTTCGCCATCGCATACGGCGGCTTCTTCGCGTATCTCGTCACCCGTACCAATCTGAAGTTCAAGAAGTACCTCTCGGCCATCTTCATCTTCCCGTACATGATGCCGCAGTGGACGCTGGCAGTGGTGTGGCAGAACCTGTTCAAGTCTGCATCGGTCAGCGGTGGTTCTGACGGCATGTTGGCGGCGGTGTTCGACATCCACGTCCCGCAGTGGTTCTACGAGGGGCTGTTCCCGTCGTCGATAGTGCTGGGGTTGCACTACTCGGCGTTCTCATACATCTTGATTGGCGCCATCTTCCGCAACATGGACGCTAACCTAGAGGAAGCGGCGGTGATTCTGAACACCCCGAAGTGGAAAGTGTTTTCCCGTATCACGCTGCCCATGATTACCCCAGCCATCATGTCCACTATTCTGCTGGTGTTCTCCTCGTCTATGGGGTCGTATCCAGTGCCGCACTACTTGAAACTTTCCACGCTGACTACGCGTTACGTGGAGATGAACGTGAACAGAGGCGGTGAGGCGAGCATTTTAGCTGTGGAGATGATAGCGTTCGGCATCGTCATGCTGCTGGCCAACCAGTTCACCACGTCCGGGCGCAAGAGCTACACCACCGTCACCGGCAAATCCGGGCAGACCCAAGAGGTGAACCTAGGGGTCATCGGCAAATGGTTTATCGCGGGGGTGTTCGTAGTACTCACGCTGTTCACGTCGCTGTATCCGATGTTCGCATTCGCGCTAGAGACGTTCCTGCCGAACCCGGGCGACTACTCGTTCCTCACCGGCGGCGGGTTGGATGCGCTCACTACGAAGTGGTGGCTTACGTCTGAAAACCTCTCTGAGAACGGCATGTACGGGCAGCTCGGGGTGCTCTACAACTCGACCATCTGGAGAGGGTTTGGCGGGCAGTTCTTTGTGGCGGCGATGTGCGCGCTGGTCGCTGGCACCATCGGGACGCTAGTGGGCTACTGCGTGGCCAAGAACCGCCGTAGCCGCTGGGCGAACTTCGTAAACAGCATGGCGTTCCTGCCGTATCTGATGCCGTCGTTGGCGGTCGGCGTGGCGTTCTTCATCTTCGGTGCGTCGCTGGGCATCTTCAACACGTTTGCGTTGCTCATCATCGCAGGCACCATCAAATACATCCCGTTCGCCTCTAGGGCGTCGCTGAACTCCATGTTGCAGTTGTCGAACGAGATTGAAGAATCCGCCATTATCCAAGACATTCCGTGGTGGAAGCGGATGGTGCGTATCATCGTGCCGATTCAGAAAAGCTCCATCATCTCCGGCTATATGCTGCCGTTTATGACCGCACTGCGCGAGATGACCCTTTTCATGCTGTTGTGTTCGCAAACCAAAATCATCACCACAGAACTCAACTACTTTGACGAGATGGGGTTATACGCTTTCTCGTCCGCAATCAACCTGCTGTTGATTGTCACTATCCTCATCTGCAACGCCGTGGTGAACAAACTCACTGGCGCCAGTCTCGACAAAGGTATCGGAGGTAACTGATATGCCCCAGATTACGCTCAGCAACATCACCAAACGCTGGAAAGGTTTCTACGGCGTTGACGATCTTACGTTGGTGATTGATGACAACGCTTTCGTGACGCTGCTCGGCCCCTCCGGGTGCGGCAAAACGACCACGCTGCGGATGATTGCCGGGTTGGAGACCCCAACTTCGGGTCGTATCAGCATCGGGGACGAGGTGGTGTTCGATTCCGAGGCCGGGATTGATGTGCCGCCAAACCGCCGTCACGTCGGCTTCCTGTTCCAGAACTACGCGCTGTGGCCGAACATGACGGTGTATCAAAACATCGCGTTTGGGCTAGAGAACGACAAGTCGTACACCAAGAAGATGATTCAAGAGCGGGTCGATGAGGTGGCGGACATCGTAAAAATCGGGTCGTTCTTGAAGCGTTATCCGGCGGAGCTCTCCGGCGGGCAGCAGCAGCGGGTGGCTATCGCGCGCACGCTGGCTCCCAAACCGGGGGTGCTGTTCATGGACGAACCGTTGAGCAATCTGGATGCCAAACTGCGCCTAGAGATGCGCTCTGAACTGCAACGGTTGCACATCGAAACTGGGGCTACGTTCGTATACGTCACGCACGACCAGATGGAGGCCATGACGCTCGCCACTAAAATCTGCCTGCTGGACAACGGGGTGTTGCAGCAATACGACGCGCCGCTGGATGTGTATCACCGCCCCGTGAACCTGTTCGCCGCTGACTTCGTAGGCAACCCGGCTATCAATTTCATCAACGCGCAGGGTGTGGCCCCGCAGGGCGTATCCCAGCAGGGCGCAGAGATAAAGCTGGAGTTGTTGGAGGGTAAGCAGGTGGTGTTTACCCCGAGCAGCGGTGTCGCTTTGCCGGATTGGTACGCAACCCAGCAGTTGGCCGATGAGCAGGCGGCTGCCCAGTTGGCAGAGCGTAAAGCATCCCCGAAATACGTGGAGAAAGAGAACAAGGAGTCCAACTTCAAGTACCGCATCGCCAAGAGCGGTGAACTGGGTGGCACCCCGCAGGATTTGAGCGACTCAAGCCAAGATTTTGTGGTGGGGGTGCGCCCCGAGTTCGTGGAGATTCGGGAATCTGGCGCGTTTGAGGCGGAGATTTATTCCTCTATGCCCACCGGCATGGAAACCACCGTGAAACTGAAAGTGGGCGACCTGCTGTTGACCGGCGTAATCTTCGGCCCCGCAATCTATATCATCGGGCAGCGGGTACGCTTCGACATCGACGGTGACGGCATCATGCTGTTCAGCCGCAAAAACGGTCGCCTAATCGCCACCGGAGCGCTGCGTATCGTATAAAAGTCAGATAACGCTGTGGCAGGTGACGCGGTGACGGAACCGGAAACGGCGCGCGAAATCTCACAGCAGATACTTATGTGGGACGGCGCACGTTCGGGCTTGATAGGGGGTAGCGTCCTTAACTGTGGAATGGTTTGATGTCCTGTTCACTAGGGACACTCCCAAATGGGCGCTGTTTACTACGTTTGGCACGCCACACCTGATTTGGCTTGCGCTATCGCTTTTGGCGAGCATCTGGTTTTTTCAGAAGATGAAACGGATGGCCGCGATAGACCCAGAGCGGGTTTGGAATATCACGAAATGGTTGGGGTTGTGGTGTTTTGTGGGCTGGGTGGTGCCAGCGTTCCTGCTAGTGGCGGTCGATCAAGATACGTATGCCAAAGATAATCTGCCGCTGCACCTGTGCAGTTCGGGCGGCATCATCCTGCCGCTTACGGTACTCACCCGCAACAAGGTGCTGCTGAACTTCGCGTATGGGCTCTATCTGCCGGGCGCGGTGGCCGCCATCGCTACCCCGGCAACGCCGTATGAGCACTACTCGTATCTGTCGCTCTACTTCATCCTGTTTGTGCTATCCCACCTCATCATCATCTTTGTGCCGTTGGGGGCAATCGCTGCTGGGGAGTTGCAGCCTTCGTGGCGATATTATCCGGCGGTGCTGGGCATAGGTTTTGGGTTAATGGCCATTGACTACCCCTTAAATAAGCTGCTGGACTCCAACTATCTGTTCGTGAACTACCCGGCAGAGAATACGCCGCTGGAACTGTTCGCGGAGTGGGTGGGGGTTCCCGGCTACGTTGGGGTGCTGGCGGTGCTGGGGGCGATAGTGATTGCGGGCATGTTCGCTAGTTATCAGGCGGTGTCTCATTTGCGTAGAGTGCATCCAGTAGCGCAGGTGCTGGTCGTATAACGGGGCGAATGTCCGTAAAAAGCCTAGTTAAAGCCTAGTTAAAGCCTGAAAACAACTGCTGCCCCCCATTTGCGAACGGGAGGCAGCAGTGGCGTTTAGGGCTTACGTAACTTTACGTAAGGTAGACGACGGGCTTGATGAGGTCGGGGGCTTTCTTGTCCATCAGGTCAAACGCCTCCGGCAGCTTGTCGAAGCCCTCAAACTTGTGACTAATCATCAAGGTGGGGTCGATGCGACCGTATTTAATCATGTCGAGCAACCGGTTGATACGCTCCGCGCCGCCGGGGCAGAACGAACCGCGAATGTCCTTGTCAGCCATGCCGAGACCCCAGTTGAGCGCCGGGAAGCCTAGCGTGTCGCGGACATCGAAGTAGTTGATGTTGCTGATGATGCCGCCGGGGCGCGCCATGGTGACAGCCTCGGTGAAAGTGTTCGCGTCGCCACCGGCGATGATGACCTTGTGCGGCCCCTTACCACCGGTGCGAGCCATCACCTGGTCAAGCACTGGGCCTTCCTTATACGAGATGAACTCGCTGGCACCGAACGCCGTCGCCACTTCCATAGCTTTCGGGCGAGTGCCGACTGCGATGATACGCCCTGCGCCAAACAGCGCCGCACCAGCGATAGCCATCAGGCCGACTGGGCCGATACCGATGACGACCACGGTGTCGCCAGCTTTAATCTCGCACAGTTCCGCGCCGTGGAAACCGGTGGACATCATGTCTACGGTCATCAGCGCTGCCTCTGGGCTGACGCCCTCCGGGATGATGCTCAAGTTGGCGTCGGCCATGTTGACGTGGAAGTACTCTGCCATCACGCCGTCTTTTACGCCCAAGAACTTAAACGAGCCGAACATGCCGGTGTCGTGAGAGAACGAGTGGAAGTTCTGCACGCCCAACTCTGTCCAATCGGGGGTGACACAGGGCACAGCGACGTAATCGCCCACCTTGATTTTGTGTACGCTTTCGCCCACTTCGTCTACGATACCCACTGCTTCATGGCCGAGAATCAGGTCAGTTTTAGGGCCTGACCCGCCGTGCGACATATGGGTATCGGAACTACAGGGGGCGACGATAGTGGGGCGGATAATCGCATCAAGTGGCCCGCAACTAGGGCGTTCTTTCTCAATCCAACCCACATCGTTGATGGCGTGCATACCGAAACCACGCATATTTTCTCCTAATGCTCAAGAATTATCGGGTGGCGCCCGCCGCTGCATTGAAACACTGCCGCGCGCCGACCCAGTTCGGGAGTCCATCTCCCGATGTTCCATTTTCCCACGTCCACCCCCTTGCCCGCAGCAGACGCACTGGCTTTGTTGCGTATTTGGTGTTTACGCCAGCGCCGCTTTTAGCGTTTGGCAGTGGGAGGTGAATGTGGCGGGGGTGGGCAGCAGCGAAAGGGCTAGGGTGTTGGTGGAATCGAGGTCGTAGAACCAACCGGGGTGGGCGGCGAGGTGGATAGTGCGCAACACCTGTAGCGCCATATCGGTGTCGGGGTCGGTGTCGGTGTCGGGGTCGGGGTCGGCTAAGAGTGGGGGAGTGTCGATGAGCACCATCCAACCCCCGGCAACGTGCCGTACCCGGCATCCAGTGGCATCAAAAACGGTGTGCGCGGTGGCGAGGTTGGTTTTGAGTCGGGCGGTGATACGCGCCACCTGAGCATCGGCGTGTTCCAACAGCGTGGGCAACGCCGCTGCGATGGCCGAACCCACCGGGAGGTAAGCGTCAGCGATGGCATCTAGGCTCCGCGCGTATGGCTTAATCTCCGCAGCGGGGCCGGTGAGCCGAATCCACCCCAGTTTCAACTGCGGAGCGGCGAGCAGTTTGGAAAGCCCATCTAAACTGAACGCGACGGTGGCAACGTTGTCGGCCAATCGGGTGCGAGGTGCAGCGGTATCGAGTGCGAATGGGAAGAACACCTCATCGGCGATGAGCGGGACTCCGGTGCGCGCCAAAATCTCGCTGAGGGTGGCAGATGTTTCTTCATCCAGATACGCCCCGGTGGGGTTGTTGGGGTTGACTACGCTAAACACTTGTGAGCGCTCCGCTGCGTGCGTCAGCGTATCCAAGTCATACTCCCAACCGTGCGGGTGCAGATACCAAGCGCGGTACTCCGTCGTATGCAACCCCGCTAGGTGCGCCAAAGGGGCGATGAGCGGATAGCCGGGGGTGGGCAGCGCCAGAGAGTCGCCAGGGTCGGCGAGCAGCGTAAACAGCCAGTGATACGCTTCCGAAGTGGAGGCCGTAAGCCAATACTCCTCCGGCGAACCGCCGAATCGTGCCGCTAAGGCTTCCCGGGCGGGCAGCGGGCCGCGCGGATGCGGATCGTAGTGTGCGGCGCGCTCAGTCGCCGCTGCCACCACCTCCAGCAACGCCGTATCAAACAATCCGTGACTAGTGGGGTTGCTGTCACTAAGGTCAGTAACAGCGATGCCCTGCGCGCTCAACTGCTCCCGCAACTCACTAAAAGCGTTACGTTGTTCCGGTACGTACCCCCGCTTAGAGATGCTCACGTATGCGTTCTCCAACCCGGTGTGCAGTGCTGGTGGTTCCTCACCCGTCTAAATATATGCCCCCTTTATTAGATGGGGGCAAAATCTGGGTTATAACCCGGCTTCATCTAGGGCTTTTACGGCAATACCCTCGGCGGCAGAGATTACATCGGCGGCGCGGTGCATGTCTAGGAACCCCACTAAATCGCTGGGGATGCCGATGAGCACGTCGGGTGGGGTGGTGACTAGGCGGGCGCGTTGGATGGAGGATAGGGAGGTGTCGATGGCGTAGATAGCGGTGGTCGCTAGGTTGAGCCGGGGGTTTCCGTTGCTGGTGGGCGGGGAGGTGGGCGGGTCGTATAGGCTGACCGCCACGATTACGTCCGCGTCCACTGGGCGCAGCGGCTCAATCGGAAGCGGGTTCACGCAGCCGCCGTCTGAGAGCAGGCGCCCGTCTCTGACTACCGGGGTGAACAGCACCGGGATGGCGACGGAGGCGCGCACAGCAGCCACGATGGGGCCAGTGGTGAGCCACACCTCCTCCTGCGATACGATGTCGGAAGCGACGGCAGTGTAGGGGATGGAGCAGTCCTCAATACGGGTATCGCCCAGCACGCGGCGTAGCTCATGCATCACCCCATTGATTTTGGCAAGCCCGCCGCCCGAGAGCGTGGGGCCGAGCATCCGTACCATCTCCCAAGGTTTCAGGTCGAACGCGAACTCTTTCAGGTCGGCTAA
>JAITED010000220.1 GCA_031282235.1 Propionibacteriaceae bacterium
CAGATGGTGGATGCTATCAATACGGTGGTGCGCAGCATCGACCGTTACCCGGAGCGCGACGCGGTGGAACTGCGCGCCGCGTTGGCCGACTATCTGGGGTTCGGGCTGAGCGCGGCTAACATCTGGGCGGCAAACGGCTCTAACGAGGTGCTGACCCAACTGTTGCAGGCGTTTGGCGGGCCGGAGCGGCGGCTGTTGACGTTCAACCCGACGTACTCCATGTATCCGGAGTACGCCCGCAATACGCACACCGAACTCATCACTGCCGCGCGTAAACCCGATTATTCACTGGATACCGAGTTGGTGCTGGAGGCGATACGCCAACATCACCCGGACGTGGTGCTGCTCGCCAACCCCAACAACCCCACCGGGACGCGAACCCCAGTGGCGGTGATTGACCAAGTTTGCGAGCAGACCGATGCCATAGTGGTGGTGGATGAGGCGTATCAGGAGTTCACCGCGTATCCCGACGATTCAGCGTTGGCACTGCTGGCGAAACACCCCCGGCTGGTGGTGGTGCGTACCATGTCCAAAGCGTTCGCGTTCGCCGGGGGGCGGCTCGGGTATCTGGCGGCCACTCCTGCCATCGTGGACGCTTGCCGTATTGTGGCGTTGCCGTATCACCTCTCGGCACCGACGCAGGCGTTGGCGCGCGTGGCGCTGGCCAACTCCCAACAGATGTTGTCGCAGGTGCTACGGCTGCGCGCAGCGATTCAATCTCTCCAGGGATGGCTGCGCTCTCAAGGTTTGGACGTGCCGCACTCGGAGGCCAACTTCTGCCTGTTCGGCCCGTTCTACGACCCACACGCCGTTTGGCAAGGGCTGTTGGAACACGGGGTGTTGGTGCGCGAAGTCGGCCCGGCGGGCTACCTCCGGGTGAGCGCTGGCACCCCGGACGAGATGGCCGCGTTCCGGGACGCGCTGCTGGTGGTTTTGGGGCGGGAACCAGAGGCAACCACCCCGGAGCCGGTGGAGCAAACGCCCGGGGCAATGGCGGCAGCGGACAACGCGGATACGGAAGAAGCGGAAGCGCCCGCTGGGTTGTGGGCAAAAATACGCGACAAGCTACCCAAAAAACAGTGAAAGTTTAACGCTTAGAAAAGTTGGAAAAAGTGATGATTAAAAACACAACCACAACTGCGGCAGTAACGCCGCGCCGTGCCGCGCTCACCCGGAAAACCGCCGAAACCGAGGTGGAGGTGGCGCTCAATCTGGACGGCACCGGTCAGGCCGACATCGCCACCGGTATCGGTTTCTACGACCACATGCTGAGCGCGTTGGCTAAACATTCGCTTATTGACCTGCGGGTACGGGTGCAAGGCGACACTTGGATTGATTCCCATCACTCCATTGAGGACGCCGCTATCGCCATCGGACAAGCCCTAAAGGCGGCGTTGGGGGACAAGCGCGGCATTCGACGTTTCGGAGAAGCCACCGTACCGCTCGATGAGGCGCTGGCGCACTGCGTAGTGGACGTGGCGGGGCGCGCATACTGCGCAGTGAGCGGGGAACCCGACGGGATGGCGTATGTGCATATCGGCGGCGAAGGGGTGACGTACCCCGGCTCGATGACCACGCATGTGCTGGAGTCGCTGGCCGCTAACGCCGCCATCTGTTGCCACATGCGGCTGCTGGCGGGGCGGGAGCCGCACCACATCGTAGAGGCGCAGTTTAAGGCGTTGGCGCGCGCGCTGCGGGCGGCGGTGGAGCGCGACCCCCGGGTGAGTTGGGTGCCCAGCACAAAGGACGTTTTGTGAACGCACGCTTACGCATCGCGGTGCTGGATTACGGCAGCGGCAACCTGCATTCGGTGTGCCGCGCGCTGGATGTCGCCGGGGCGCAAGTGGAGTTATCCAGCGCTGAGGGTAGCGCTACCAATACGATAACTGCTTGTGACGGCCTAGTGGTGCCCGGAGTGGGCGCGTTCGCCGCCTGTATGGCCGGGCTGCGCGCCGTGGGCGGCGTAGAACTGATACAGGATTGGTGGGCAGCTAGGCGGCCACTGCTCGGTATCTGTGTCGGGCATCAGGTGCTGTTTGCTGCCGGTACGGAGTACAGCGAAAACGCCCAATCCAGCACCCCCGGGGTGGGGGTGTTGCCCGGCGTGGTGGAGAAACTGCACGCTATCCGGCTGCCGCATCTGGGTTGGGATACGGTGCAGCCGCCGTCTGACTCGGCCATGTTCGCCGGGTTAGCGGGGGAGCGGTTCTACTTCGTCCACTCCTACGCGGTGCGAGAACTACCCGCCGTATCTGAACTGAGTGACGTGGCGGTGACTTGGGCAGAACATGAAGCTGAGCGTTTCGTGGCGGCCGTGGAAGCCGGTGCCCGGTGGAGTACGCAGTTCCACCCCGAGAAGTCCGGTGCCGCCGGGGCGCGGTTGTTGCAAAACTGGCTGGCGCGGGTGGGCGAACACCGGGAATCAGCTAATACGAACGATACGAAGCGAGGTCGGTGATGGGGGAGCCGCTTATCCTGCTGCCCGCCGTGGACATTCGGCACGCGCAGGCGGTGCAGTTGGTGCAGGGCGTTGATGGCTCCGAGCGTATCTTTGGAGACCCGGTGGCGGCGGCGTTGCGCTGGCGGGACGCGGGAGCCGCTTGGTTGCATCTGGTCAATCTGGATGGGGTTTTCGGTGATACCGACTCGTGGGAGGTGGTGCGCCGCGTGGTTACGGCGGCCACCCAAGCGGGGATGCGGGTCGAACTCTCCGGTGGCATTCGGGACACTGCAACGCTGCAGGCAGCGTTAGCCACCGGTTGCGAGCGGGTACACATCGGCACCGCCGCCATCGAAAACCCAGAGTGGGTGGCGCAAATCCTTGCTCACTACGGCGAACGTATTGCGTTAGCCATCGACGTAGCGGATGGCCGGGCGCAGGGGCGCGGCTGGCTCACCCCCGGCCCAGATGCGTATGAACTGGTACGGCGCTTCGCCGCCGCTGGTTGCGCCCGATTTGCGGTCACTGATGTGAGCGCTGACGGTACGCTGAGCGGCCCCAATCTGGAAATGCTCGCCGCCATGTGTCAGGTGAGCGATGCCAAAATTATCGCCAGCGGCGGCATCGCTACGCTGGCCGACATCGCCGCGCTCACCGCGCTAGTGCCCGGTGGGCTGGAGGGGGCTATCATCGGCACCGCGCTCTATCTGGGGCATATCGACTTGGGGGAGGCGCTGGCGGTTACTAGAGTGGGAGTTGACGATTACTAGATTGTTAAATCAAAAATAATTGAACGAGATTAATCCGGAGGTCTCATATGCCCGACGGCGACCACGGCGCAGTGGTTGAAAGCACGTTGGAATGGTCGGTTGTCACCGAGGCCGATTTGCTAGAACTATACGAGCTGCGCTCAGCGATGGAGTACTTTGACAACCCCATATATCGCGCCAGCTTGGATGACATCAGCACCGATTTTCGCCGCGGTTCGGTGCTGCCCGGTTGGGCGGCCACCATGGGGCGAGTCAAGGGCGGCGGCGTGGTGGCGTACTGCGGGATTCACCCCGACGACACGGGCCGACTGTGGGTGCAGATTGCGGTACATCCCACGGCTAGGCACCGGCAGTTGGGGCGCAAAATGGTGCAGTGGGCGATACGGCGCTCCTTGGAGTGGCAGGCCACGCGCGGGGCGGACACTAAGTTGTGGCTTGGCTACCTGCTGGAGGAACGGCGTACCGGGCTGATACACGTATTGATTGAAGAAGGTTTTCAGGCAGAGCGGTGGTTTTTCGACGCCCACCGCGACCTGCTGGAGGAACCCGCTGCGCCGCAGGTTGACCCGGCGGTGCGGCTCGTCCCGTACACCCCGGTGCGCGCCGCCGAGGTGCGCCCCGTATTGAATCAGGTTCGGGAACACCTAGCGGGGTCGTATCCGGTGAGCGACGCCGCTTGGCAGCAACACTTGCAGTTGGTGGATGATTGCGAGGGGCTGTCGTGGCTGGCAGAGGAGACCGATACCGACGCAGTGGTGGGTTACGCCCTCAACACCGCGCTGTCCGGTGGGGTGGGGGAACCCGATGAGGGGTGGACGCTGCATTTAGGGGTTGCTCCCAGTTCCCGGCACCACGGCATCGGTACGGCGCTGCTGCAGGCCGCGATGCACGCGTTTTGGCATTCTGGCTTGTCACGGGCGGGGATAGGGGTGGATACGGACGACCCAGAGCTAGCGTTAGAGTTTTTCCGACGCTGTGGTTACACCCTTGATGACCGTTTGGTGCAGTTGCGCTATCGCCCAATGTCTATCTAAGTTAAGTGACCCGGCTACACTGGTAGGCGACATAACCAGAAAGGGCGATTATATGAGCGGTCACTCCAAATGGGCTACCACTAAGCACAAGAAGGCAGCCATCGACGCGAAACGCGGCAAACTTTTCGCCAAACTCATCAAAAATATCGAGGTGGCAGCCCGGGTGGGTGGCGGCGACCCGGGGGGCAACCCGACGCTCTACGATGCGATTCAGAAAGCCAAAAAGAACTCGGTGCCTGCCGACAACATCGACCGCGCGGTGAAGCGCGGCTCCGGTGCCGGGGCTGACGGCGTGAACTACGACACCATCATGTATGAGGCATACGGCCCGGCCAGCGTAGCAATACTCATCGAATGCCTTACTGACAACCGCAATCGGGCGTTCGCTGACGTGCGAGTGGCAGTCACCCGCAACGGCGCCACCCTAGCTGATGGCGGTTCGGTGCAGCGGTTGTTCTCGCGGAAAGGCAGCATCGAGGTTGCCAAAAAGCAAGATGGCAGGACGCTCAGCGAGGACGACCTGCTGGAAGCCACGCTAGAGGCGATGCCGGAGGAGATTGTTGACGAGGGGGAGGGCTTCACGCTCACCACTGACCCGTCCGAGCTGGTCGAGGTACGCAAAGCGATTCAGGCCGCCGGTATCGACTACGAATCCGCCGAAGTGGCGTTCGTAGCGGCGTTCGACCAAGAGATAACCGTGGTGGAGCAGGCGCAGAAGCTGGAGCGTATCATCGACGCGCTGGACGATTTGGACGACGTGCAAAACGTATACACCAACGCCAAATACTCTGAGGCCGTGGAAGCGGCGTTAGAGCAAGAGTGACCTTAGCGTAAGTGGCGTTCGTATGCGTGTACTCGGGGTTGACCCAGGGCTGACCCGCTGCGGCATCGGAGTGGTAGACCAAGTGCGGGGGGGTAAACCCGAGTTGGTCGCGGTGGGGGTGGTGCGTACCGAACCCACGCTGCCGCACGAACAGCGCTTACTGCAGATTGAACAGGGTATCACCGAGTGGATACGGGAGTTTCACCCCGACGTGGTGGCGGTGGAGCGGGCGTTCGCCCAGCACAATCTGATGACTGTGGCGGGCACCATTCAGGCAGCGGGTATCGCCATGCTGGTTCCCGCTAGGGCAAACATCCCAGTAGCGCTACACACCCCCACAGAGGTGAAAGCCGCTATCACCGGCTCCGGGCGGGCGAACAAGCAGCAGGTAGCCGCGATGGTGCTACGTATCCTGCACCTAGACCGCGCCCCGCAACCCGCCGATGCCGCCGACGCAGTAGCGCTAGCACTCACCCACCTCTGGCGCGGTGGCGCCACCAACCGCTACGCCGAACTGGTAGCCGCCGCCAAAACCACCCCCGCTAGGGTTATCAGCAGGAGAAAATAGGAGAGTTAGGGGAGCAGATGATTGCGTCTATCAGTGGGCTGGTGCAGGCAGCGGATACCACCGGGGTTACGGTGGTGGTGGGTGGTATCGGGTTTCGGGTGTTGGTGACCCCGGAGACGGGGGCACAGGCACGGGTGGGAGCGGAGATAACCCTGCACACTGCGCTCATCGTGCGGGAAGATTCGCTCACGTTGTACGGCTTCAACACCGTTACGGAGCGCGCTGCGTTTGAGCTGCTGCTCACCGCATCCGGGGTGGGGCCGCGTACAGCGTTAGCGGCGGTTTCCGTATTACCTCCCGCTGAGTTAGCGGCAGCAATCCGGAGCGAAAACCTAGTGGCGCTCACCAAAGTGCCCGGCATCGGAAAGAAAGGTGCCCAAAGAATCGTCATCGAACTGAAAGATAAGGTGTTGGGCTTAGGGTGGGGCGAAACCTCAGCCACCGACACCCCAGCGGATGCCAGCGGGGGCGAAGTTTGGCGCGAACAGGTGATAGACGGCCTGCGCGGGCTGGGGTGGAACCAGAAAGACGCCGAAAACGCTGCTGACCAAGTGGCACCGCTGGCCGCAGACCACAACATAGCCGAACTGATGCGGGCGGCGCTGCGTACCTTTGCACGCCCGTGAGGGATATATCAACTAGGCTAGGCAGCTATGGAGAACCCATTTGACCCCGCGCCCTACGCGGATGAGCGCGTAGCGGAGGCCGCGCTGCGGCCGCGTACCTTGGGGGAGTTCAATGGGCAACCACGGGTGTCAGACCAGTTGGGGTTGGTGCTGCAGGCCGCTAGAGCGCGCGGCACCACCCCAGACCATGTGCTACTTTCGGGGCCGCCAGGGTTGGGTAAAACCACGTTGGCGATGATTATCGCTAACGAATTGGGCGCGCCGCTGCGTATTACATCCGGCCCTGCGATTCAACACGCCGGTGATTTGGCCGCCATCCTCTCCGGGCTCGCCGAGGGCGAGGTGCTGTTTTTGGACGAGATACACCGCATGTCGCGCCCCGCAGAGGAGATGCTGTATCTGGCCATGGAGGACTTCCGGGTCGATGTGGTGGTCGGCAAAGGGGCGGGCGCGACCGCTATCCCCATCGAGATACCACCATTTACGCTAGTGGGAGCCACTACTCGCTCTGGGCTGCTGCCCGGGCCGCTGCGCGACCGCTTCGGATTCACCGCCACGCTAGATTTCTACGAAACTGCGTCGCTGCACGGCATCGTGACCCGCAGCGCCCAGATGCTCGGAGTGAATATCGACACCGACGCGGCACGGCTAGTGGCCTCCCGCTCCCGGGGCACCCCGCGTATCGCTAACCGGCTGCTGCGCCGCGTCCGGGATTTCGCGGAGGTGCACGGCACTGGAACTATCACCTTGGACACCGCACAAGCTGCGTTGCAGTTATACGAAGTGGACGAGTTGGGGTTAGACCGGCTAGACCGCGCGGTGTTGCAAGCGATATGTGGCCGTTTCGGCGGCGGCCCAGTGGGGCTGGGCACGCTCGCCATGAGCGTAGGCGAGGAAGCAGAAACCATAGCCGAGGTCGCGGAACCATTTTTAGTACGACTCGGCTTTCTGATGCGCACCCCCCGAGGTCGAGTAGCCACCGCCGCCGGTTGGCAACATCTAGGTCTCACCCCACCCGTCAGCGACCTCCCCGCCCTGTTTTAAGACTTTTGTGCTCGAATCATCTCTCTCCGCTCCGTTTTGACTAGCGCGTAGTGAGCGTAGCATCCTCTTCGAAGCCCCCTTCTTGAAGGGGGTGGCAGGCGTAGCCTGACGGGGGTTATCTTCCTGCGTCACTTACCAGTAACCCCCGCCGCCTACGGCGGCACCCCCTTTGAAAAGGGGGCAACATGCCCTAACCCGGCGTAGCGCACCTACCCCATCCCGTCATGCTGCGCGTAGTGAGCGTAGCGAGCGGAGTCGCAGTATCCAGGAACCCAGCCCGTGGGGTTCAATCCCACATCTTTAGCTCTGACACCGGGAATCATCCCGCGCCGGGTTGGGTTGTTTACGGTGCCAGTACTAGAGGATGGTGGTTGAGTGTTTCCCGGTGGGGGTTTCTGGATGCTGCGACTGCGCGCAGCATGACGGGGATGCTAGCAGTACCCAACTTAAGCGGTTTGAGAT
>JAITED010000006.1 GCA_031282235.1 Propionibacteriaceae bacterium
TTATTAAAACGTGGTTACTGCGCACTAAAACGTTAAGAATCCGATACCGTAAACATGTGAGTGGATTCGGACGTATCCCCATCTGCGATGTTTCGCCGATTATTGACCACGGCGCGTACCCGGCTAAGGCGACGCTGGGAGAATCTGCCCCCATTCGCGCCACGGTGTTCCGCGAGGGGCACGATGCGGTGGGCGCTACGGCGGTGCTGGTGCGCCCCGATGGCTCCGTACTGCGTCAAGACCTGCGGCAGGTGGAGCCGTGGGGTTTAGACATCTGGGAGACGTGGGTGACGTTCGACACGCTGGGCGATTGGGCGTATCACATCGAAGCGTGGGCGGATACGTGGCACACTTGGACGCACAACGCGCAGGTGAAGTGGAGCGCGGGGCAAGACACCGAACTGATGTGTTTGGAGGTAGACCTGCTGTTCCAGAGCGCCGCCGAAAGCGCCAAAATCGCTAAAGACAACGCTAATCGTCGTATCATCACCGCTGCCCGCCAAATCGTCACAAAAACACTCACCAGCAAGCGATACGACATCCCCGCACTGCTGCAACTCACCAGCGATGCGGCACTGAACGCCGCGATGAGTTGTTACGCCCCCCGCCACTACACCACCCGCAGCGAGCGTTACGCCATCCGGGTAGACCGGCTGCGCGCCCAGTTCGCCAGTTGGTACGAGTTTTTCCCCCGCTCCATCGGGGCTAAATACGATGAAGCCACCAAAACTTGGCACTCCGGCACGTTCGACAGTTGCACCCCAGCTTTGGAACACGCCGCCCAACTGGGCTTTGACGTGGTGTATCTGCCGCCGATTCACCCCATCGGCACCACCATGCGCAAAGGCGCTAACAACTCGTTGCACGTCACCCCCGCAGACCCCGGCAGCCCGTGGGCTATCGGCAGCCCGGATGGTGGCCATGATGCCATCCACCCCGATTTGGGCGACCTCGCCGCGTTTGACCGTTTCGTCGCCCAAGCGCACGCGCTCGGTTTGGAGGTGGCGTTGGACTTTGCGCTGCAAGCCTCCCCCGACCACCCTTGGTTGCAAACCCACCCGGAGTGGTTCACCACGCGATTAGATGGCACTATCGCATACGCCGAAAACCCGCCCAAAAAGTATCAGGACATCTACCCCATCAACTTTGACAACGACCCTGAGGGCATCCGGCAGGAGTGTTTGCGTATCTTGGAGTTCTGGATTGCGCACGGGGTCACCATCTTTCGGGTGGATAACCCGCACACCAAACCCATCGACTTCTGGGAGTGGCTGCTGGCCGCCGTATACGAACATCACCCCGAAATCATCTTCTTCGCTGAGGCGTTCACCCGCCCCGCGATGCTGCAAGGGCTAGCCAAGGTGGGGTTCCATGAAAACTACACCTACTTCACTTGGCGTAACACCAAATGGGAGTTGGCAGAGTATCTGAACGAGTTGGCGCAAGAAACCGCTTGGCAGTTGCGCCCCAACTTCTTCGTCAACACCCCCGACATCAACCCGCTTTTCCTGCAAACCGGCAACCCGGCGGCGTTCGCTATCCGAGCGATACTGGCGGCTACCATGAGCCCGGCTTGGGGCGTTTACTCCGGTTTTGAGCAGTTCGAATACGTGCCGCTGCGCGCCGGAGGTGAGGAGTATCTGGACTCCGAGAAGTATCAGTATCGCCCCCGCGATTTCGACACGGAACCGAATCTGAACCTGCTCATCGGCGTATTGAACCGGATTCGGCGCGAACACCCCGCGCTGCAGCGGTTGCGTACTGCCCGGGTGCTGCCCACCACCCACGACCAACTGTTCGCATTCTCCAAAACCGACGGCGCTAGTCAAGTGATTGTGGTGGTGAGCCTCAACCAAGATGTGGGCATCTCTGGCGAAGTACGCCTAGACAACGCCGCACTAGGGATAGCGGACGGCACCCCCATCACACTACGCGACGAACTCACCGGCCACACTTACGAATGGGTCAACGCCGGTTTCGTACAACTCACCCCCGCGCAACCCGCCCACATCTTCACTGTTAATCCCCCCACTCGAAGCCCCCTTTCCAAAGGGGGTGCCCCCGAAGGGGGCGGGGGTTTGCACCCCACACCGCACTAAACAAACCCCCGTCGGCTAACGCCGACACCCCCTTTCCAAAAGGGGGCATCAAAGGAATCCAACAAACCCGACCAACGCGAAACATGCAAGGCATAATAGAACTACCATCCCGCGCGCTAACCATCCGACTAAGGAGCAACCATGATAGATAAGTTTGGAAATCTCACCGGATGGGATTTGGAAGGATTTCATAACGGTGGAGACACCGAAGTCTGGAAGCGGTTGGGCTCCCACGTCGTCACTATCACCGATGACGAGCGCGGCCCAGTCACCGGCACCCGGTTTGCGGTATGGGCACCGAACGCGCGCCGCGTCTCGTTGATTGGTGATTTCAACTGGTGGACGGGCGACGACATGGAGTTGATTCCCGGCTCCGGCGTGTGGGGTTTGTGGGTTGAGGGGGTGGGTGCTGGTACGCACTACAAGTATAAAATCCAGCGCGCAGATGGCTCTTGGGTGGAGAAAGCTGACCCGATGGCGCGCGCCTGCCAAACGCCCCCCGACAACGCCTCTATCGTCACTGAATCGCATTACAGCTGGGGGGATGCCGAGTGGTTGGCGAAACGCACCGCTGGGGATTTATACCACCAACAGATGAGCATCTACGAGATTCACTTGGGTTCATGGCGGCAGGGGAAAACGTATCTGGAGTTGGCCAAAGAACTGCCGGAGTATCTGCACTGGATGGGCTATACCCATGTTGAGTTCATGCCCGTAAGCGCCCATCCGCTACCGGCCTCTTGGGGTTATCAAGTCACCGGCTACTACGCGCCCGACCCCCGGTTGGGTGGCGAGGATGACCTGCGGGCGCTCATTGATGCGCTGCACGCCGCCGGTATCGGCGTAATTCTGGACTGGGTGCCGGGTCACTTCCCCAAAGATGATTGGGCACTGGGGCGCTTTGACGGCACCGCGCTCTACGAGCACGCTGACCCGCGTAAAGGTGAACACAAAGATTGGGGCACCTATATCTTCAACTATGGCCGTAATGAGGTAAAGAGTTTCCTAGTCAGCAACGCTTGGTACTGGGTGGACGAGTTCCACATCGACGGGCTGCGGGTGGATGCGGTGGCTTCTATGCTCTATCTCGACTACAGCCGCAACGATGGCGAATGGGAGCCGAACATCTACGGCGGGCGCGAAAACTTGGAAGCCATAGATTTCCTGCGCTACAACAATCGCCACCTCTTTGAGCGCGCCCCCGGCATCACCGTCATCGCGGAGGAATCCACCGCGTTCGGCGGCGTATCGAAGCCGGTGGAGTGGGGCGGCCTAGGGTTCGGTTTCAAGTGGAACATGGGGTGGATGAACGATTCACTACGCTATTTGGAGCTCGACCCCATTTATCGCAGCTATCACCACCACGAGATGACGTTCGCCATGGTGTATGCGTATTCCGAAAACTTCATCCTGCCCATCAGTCACGACGAGGTGGTACACGGCAAGGGTTCCATGATTAACAAGGTGCCCGGCGACGATTGGCAGAAGTTCGCCACCCTGCGGGCGTTCTACGCTTTCCAGTGGGCGTTCCCCGGCAAACAGCTACAGTTCATGGGGCAGGAGTGGGGGCAGCGCTCGGAGTGGAACGAGGGCGTCAGTCTGGAGTGGTGGGTGGACGGCATGTGGGGGCATCAGGGGCTGCGCGAGCTTATACGCACCATGAACGCGGTGCAATCCGCTACCCCGGCGCTCTACACCATCGACCATGAACCCGGCGGCTTCGCTTGGCTTAACGCCGACGACGCGAGCGCTAACTGCTTCTCGTGGCGGCGTATCGGTACCGATGACTCCCAAGTCGCGGTCATCGTAAACTTCTCCCCGGTGCCCCGCCCCGGCTACGGTCTCCAAGTGCCGGTAGCGGGCAGTTGGGAAGTGCTGCTCAACAGTGACGACCCCACGTATGACGGTTCCGGCGCCTACAGCGCCACCCGCTCATACCAAACCACCACCGACGCCCAAGGCGACACCTGGCTCATCATTGACGTCCCCCCGTTGGCCGCCCTGTGGCTAACCCCAACCCAAACTGCCCCCCTCAGTTGAGGACAGCGCGAAAACTGCTCATCCTATAACCACGACCCCTCTATAACCCCCGACCCCTTGCGGCGGCATCTCTGAATCCCCTTTGCACGTTGCGGCACGATACAATAATTGACCCATCAACAACTAATATTGATGGGCGCGGCGGGCAAGCCTGACGAGCCGTCAGTAGCTTGTCCGGAAGCAACATGACGTTGATAAAAGGAAAGGATAGTAAGGATAGCAATGAGTGGGATATCAAATCTGCAACAGGATAAATATGGCCTAAAAACTATATTTCATGTAGTGGTGGGGCTGATTATATTTATAGCAGTGGGTGCGTTGGCGACAAGTTCCGTCAAGTTACTGCGAGCAGCTAAAGTAGCGGAACCGTCTATTTTGTTCAGCGTGGTCAGACCGACGTTGGTCATAGTCGTGTTGCTGCTGGTGGTGTGTCTTTATATCAGCAAAGTATTGAAGCGGCCTTTGAGCGATTTCCGAATGGGCAAGCCAAAACATATCGCTCTCTGGGGCGCTTGTGCCTTGATATTGCCACTAGCCGTGGCGGCATTCTATATTTTCTTGACACCCGGTAATTTTGCTTCGTCTAATGCAGGGATGCGGGAAAATAGCTTGACTATACTGTATGTTTTCTTCGGCACATTCCTGACTGCCGGGGTCATAGAAGAAACAATATTCCGCGGCTTGATTATGCGAGTGCTGGAAATCAGATTCGGAAAAGTCATTGCAGTGATCGTTCCTTCGATTGTGTTTGCGCTTATGCATATTGGTAACGCGGCTAACATGCACGCAACCGACATTGCCCTGCTTATAATTGCTGGAACTGCTGTAGGTAGCATGTTCTCCCTCATCGCCATGCAAAGCGGTTCTATCGTGGCGAGCGCGCTGGTACATGGGGCATGGAATATGATATTGGGCGGCAAAATCTTGAGTATCGCCACTCAGCCTGAACCGTCAATATTCACTTATAAGTTAACATCAGACGCCAACCTCCTGACCGGTGGCGCATTTGGGATTGACGCAGCCCTGCCCGCCATCATTGGGTATGGCAGCGTGATTGCGTTAGCTTTATACCTAATGCGTAAAGGGGACAAATCAGCGCAATAGCCCACGTATCCCTACGCGGGAGGACAGCAGCGGGGCTGCTGCTCAGAACAGCGCGGCGGCTAGTTCGCGGCGGGCGTGGGATACGGCGGGGTCTTTCGGGTCGGCGGCGGCGAACAGCTCTAGTAACTGTTTGCGGGCGGCTTCGCGGCGCTCATCGGTGTGCTCTCGAATCGCTTTGAGCAGTTCGGCGGCTTGCTGCGTATCGAAGCTGGGGAGCGCTTCTGCTGCGGGGTCGGCGGCATCGGCTTCAGCCCCGGCATCCGCCCCGGCTCCGGCGGCGGTAAGCCCGCCCGGCACCGGCTGAGCGCGTCCGGTGATACCGCCCGCCACTGCCGCTTGCACCACCTGTTGCAGCAGGGCAGAGATTTCGGTCTCCGGTTTGGTGCCTTGGAACAGCGGTGCCACTTGACCGCCGATGAAGGCCACGACCATCGGCACTGCCCGTACCTGCAACGCCGCCGCCACCTGCGGACTGGCCTGCACATCCACCTTGGCCAGCAGCCATCTGCCCGCCGCCTGATTGGTCAACCGCACCAGCGAGTCCGTGAGCGCGTGCGTTTCGGGGGCAGAATCCATCGTGAGCAGCAGCACCACCGGGTGCCGCAACGACAGGTTGAGCACCTCTGGAAAATCGCTGTCCGTGAACACTCTGACATACGATGCCCCGCCCGTATCAGCGTTGGACGTGGCGGCTAGCTTGCTTAAATCTACGACCCCAGGCCGGTTCAATTCACTCACGCTCTCTATTGTGTGCCATTGGGACGTATTTCTAATAGTTATCGGTCGGCGCTCCCACAAAATTAGGGCAGAATAGGGGTATGGCTCACCCACGCGCCGGGCTGCCCGCCCTACCTCAAGACCTTATCGATGTTGACGCTGTTATCGCTGCGTATTACGACCTGAAACCCGATGCCAGCAACCCGAATCAAGCGGTGGTGTTTGGCACCTCTGGGCATCGGGGTAGTTCGCTCGATACGGCGTTCAACGAAGATCACATCGCGGCCATCACGCAAGCCATCGTGGAGTATCGCCACGGTCAGGGCAACGCTGGCCCACTGTTCATCGCCAAAGACCCCCATGCGCTCTCGCTGCCCGCTTGGAAAACCGCCATTGAGGTGCTGGTGGCCGCTGGGGTTACGGTGTATGCCGAGCGGGAGGACGAGTACACCCCCACCCCCTCCCTGTCGCACGCCGTCATCTCCTACAACCGCCAGCACGACATCAAAGCGGACGGCATCGTAGTCACCCCGTCGCACAACCCGCCGCGCGACGGCGGTTTCAAGTACAACCTGCCGAACGGCGGCCCTGCGGACACCACCGCTACCGCTTGGATTGCGAATCGCGCCAACGAACTGCTCAGCAACCACACTGCCATCCCCAGACGGCCATACGAGCAGGTGGCCGATCAGGTCATACGTTTTGACTACGTAGGGATGTACTGCGGCCAGCTCACCAACGTGATAAACGTCGGTTTGATAAACGCTTCCGGGCTGAACATCGGTGCCGACCCGCTGGGTGGAGCATCCGTCGGTTACTGGCAGTGGTTGCGCGACCACACCTGCATGCGTATCACCGTTGTAAACGAGGTGGTTGACCCGACGTGGCGTTTCATGACGCTGGACACCGACGGCAAGATACGGATGGACTGCTCCTCCCCCGCCGCGATGGCTTCCCTCATCGCCAAAGCGGGCGCGTATGACATCGCCACCGGCAACGACGCTGATGCCGACCGCCACGGCATTGTGACCCCAGACGCTGGTCTGATGAACCCCAACCACTATCTGGCGGTGGCCTGCAAATATCTGGCCGAACAGCGCCCGGACTGGCGTCCCGACACCGCTATCGGCAAGACGCTGGTGTCGTCGTCCATGATTGACCAAGTGGCTTCCCTAGTGGGGAGGCGTTTGATTGAGGTGCCAGTGGGATTCAAGTGGTTTGTGCCCGGACTCATCAGCGGCGAGCTCGGATTCGGTGGCGAGGAGAGCGCCGGAGCCAGTTTCCTAGATTTCGATGGCGAAACCTGGACTACGGACAAGGACGGCATCATCATGGCGCTGTTGGCTTCCGAGATTACCGCCCGTACCAACAAGACTCCCCCCCAGCACTACGCCGAGCTAGA
>JAITED010000033.1 GCA_031282235.1 Propionibacteriaceae bacterium
CACTGGCCGCGCCCGGCAGGGTTCCCGGCGCGCCCCGCAGTGGGTGGGCGGTGGCATTGTCCACGGCCCGCAACCGCGCAGCTACGCTCAAAAGACTCCGAAGCGTATGATCGCCGCCGCCTTGAATGGGGCGCTCTCCGACCGCGCCCGCGAGGGTTTGGTGTTCGTGCTAGACCAACTGGTCAAGGGCGACACCCCCTCCACCAAGCAGGCACAGCAGGCGCTAGCGGTCGTCGGAACGTATCCCAACTATCTGGTGGTGCTGGATCGCGACGATTACGTGGGTTGGCTCTCGGTGCGCAACCTGCCGGAAGCACACGTCATCGCGGTGGACCAACTCAACGCTTACGACGTGGTCACCGCAGAGGCGATTATCTTCACCAAGACGGCGTTAGAGATTTTCATCGCCGGGCCGACTAGCGGTGATGGGGTTACGGTAATCTTCACCGAATCCGAGCTCTCCGAGATTCTTGACGAGATTGCGGAAGAGCTTACGGATACGGACGATACGGACGACAGTGAAGTTCCAGTTGAGGTGGAAGTGGTAGCCGAAGCGCCAGAAGCCGAAGCCGAACCGGAACCGGCCGCTCCCAAGAAACCCGCAGCCCGCAAGCCCCGTACTCCTAAAACGGAGACCGAGTCCGCTCCGGCTGACGAGACCGATAAGGAGGAGGCCAAGTGAGCGCCATCCGTATCCCCGACCCGCGCGACATTCTGCTCGCGCCAGTCGCATCCGAAAAGAGCTACTCGTTGATTGACGATGGCAAATACACTTTCATCGTGGCCAAGCAGGCCAATAAGACCGAGATAAAAATCGCTGTCGAAAAGGTTTTCGGCGTGACGGTGCTCTCAGTCAACACTTTGAACCGGACGGGCAAGACTCGTCGCACCCGCTACGGAGTCGGCAAACGCCCAGACCGTAAACGGGCGATTGTCAGCATCGCTCCCGGTCAAAAAATCGACATCTTTACCGCACCGGTGGCCTGAGAACTAGGGGAGGCGAGTTAAAACAATGGCAATTCGTAAATACAAGCCGACCACTCCAGGTCGTCGCGGCTCCTCGGTGTCCGACTTCGCGGAAGTGACGCGCAGCACTCCGGAGAAATCCCTAGTGGTGCCGAAGCCCAAGACCGGCGGTCGCAACAACCAAGGTCGCATCACCACCCGGCACATCGGTGGGGGTCACAAGCAGGCGTATCGTCTGATTGACTTCAAACGGTGGGACAAGGACGGGGTGCCCGCCAAGGTCGCTGAGATTGAATACGACCCGAACCGCACCGCGCGTATCGCCCTGCTGCACTATGCAGATGGCGAGAAGCGCTACATCATCTGCCCGCTGGGTCTCATCCAAGGGGCGCAGGTGGTCTCAGGTGAGAGTGCCGACATCAAACCGGGCAACAACCTGCCGTTGCGCAACATCCCAGTGGGCACCACGGTGCATGCGGTGGAGTTGCGCCCCGGAGGTGGCGCCAAAATGGGGCGTTCCGCTGGAACTGCTATCCAGTTGGTCGCACGCGAGGGTCGCTACGCCACGCTGCGGATGCCCTCCGGTGAGATGCGTTTGGTGGATGTCCGCTGCCGCGCCACCATCGGCTCGGTGGGCAACGCCGAACAGTCGAATATCAACTGGGGTAAAGCCGGCCGGATGCGTTGGAAAGGGGTACGCCCCACCGTGCGCGGTGTGGTGATGAACCCAGTGGACCATCCGCACGGCGGTGGTGAGGGTCGTACCTCCGGTGGTCGGCATCCGGTGAGCCCATGGGGCAAGCCGGAGGGTCGTACCCGCAGTAAGAAGAAAGCCAGCAGCAAGATGATTATCCGTCGCCGCAAGAGCGGTAAGAAGCGCTGATAAGGGGAAGTGACTAAACGATGCCACGCAGCCTGAAAAAGGGGCCTTTTGTTGATGGCCATCTCGCCAAGAAGGTGGTTGTTCAAAACGAGGCCGGGACACACAACGTCATTAAGACTTGGTCTCGCCGCTCTATGGTGGTGCCCGATATGCTCGGTCACACCATCGCGGTACACGATGGTCGCAAGCATGTGCCGGTGTTCATCACCGAGTCCATGATTGGGCACAAGCTCGGTGAGTTCGCTCCGACGCGCACCTACCGAGGCCACGTAAAAGACGACAAGAAGTCACGTAGGCGCTGAAAGGAACTGGGACTTACACAATGAGTAACGAAGAACGCCCCTCTCGGCGCGCTAGCCTACTGGGAGACCGCCCCGGCTCTTACGCCATCGCGCGCCAAGTGCGTATCAGTGCACTCAAGGTGCGCCGGGTGGTGGATTTAGTACGGGGAATGCCCGCCAAAGACGCTTTAGACGTGTTGCGGTTCGCCCCCCAAGGTGCCTCCGAGCCGGTGTATAAGCTGGTCGCCTCCGCGATAGCTAACGGCGAGAACAACGACGGATTGAACGGCGACGACCTCTACATCTCCAAGATTTTTGTGGATGAGGGTGTGAGCTTGCGCCGCGTCAAGGCGCGCGCCAAAGGTCGCGGTGACCGGATGACCAAACGGGCATCGCACATCACCGTGGTGTTGGAGCCGAAAGCGGAGACTGTGAAGCCCAAAGCTGTCGCAGCACCCACTAGCGCTACTAGCACTAAGAAAGCCGCTGCCACTCCCGCTGCTAAGCCTGCGACTGCGGCTAAGGCTGCCAAGCCTGCTGCGGATGCTCCGGCCAAACAGCCAGCTGCGAAGAAACCCGCCACCAAAAAGAGCGAGAAGGGGGCCTAGACATGGGTCAGAAGATTAACCCCGTCGGCTTCCGCCTCGGCATCACCACCGACCATAAGTCGCGTTGGTATGCCGGTCGCGGCAAGTATGCCGAACTGGTGGGTGAGGACAACAAAATTCGTGAGTACCTCAACAAGGCGTTGGAACGCGCTGGTGTCAGCTCTGTAGAGATCGAACGCCGCTCCTCTCGGGTCACCATCTTCCTGCACGCTGCCCGCCCTGGTATCGTAATCGGGCGTAACGGTGCGGAAGCAGAGAAAGTGCGCGCCGAGTTGGAGAAGCTCACCGGCAAACAGGTGCAGTTGAACATCCTAGAGGTGAAGAACCCGGAGATTGACGCGCAGCTAGTGGCACAAGGGGTCGCTGAACAGTTGGGCGCCCGGGTGGCTTTCCGCCGCGCCATGCGTAAAGCGCAACAGACCGCGATGCGCGCTGGGGCGCAAGGGATTCGTATCCGCTGCTCTGGCCGTCTCGGCGGCGCTGAGATGAGCCGAGCCGAGGGTTACCGTGACGGTCGGGTGCCGCTGCATACGCTGCGTGCCGACATCGACTACGGTTTCCATGAGGCCAAGACCACGTTCGGTCGTATCGGCGTCAAAGTGTGGATTTATAAAGGCGACGTGGTTGGTACTCGTGCCGAACGCGCCACCCAGAAAGCGATTCGGGATGCAGCCGGGGCTGGCCGGGGGCCAGCTCGCAACACCCGGCGTCCGGCGGGGGAGCGTAGCGCCACTGGGCGCAGCGGCGCCCGCGGCGATCGTCGCCCCACCGAGGCTGCCACTGCTGCCCCCGAAGCCCAGGCAGAGAGCGTAGGTGAGTGAGTAATGCTAATTCCACGTAGAATCAAGCACCGCAAGCAGCATCATCCGTCGCGTGACGGTGCCGCTAAAGGTGGTACGAAGCTCGCTTTCGGCGAGTACGGCATTCAGGCGCTGGAGTCGTCCTATCTGACGAACCGGCAGATTGAGGCCGCTCGTATCGCCATGACCCGGCACATCCGCCGTGGTGGCAAGGTCTGGATTAACGTATATCCAGATCGTCCGCTGACCAAGAAACCCGCCGAGACCCGGATGGGTTCCGGCAAGGGCACTACCGAATGGTGGGTGGCGAACATCAAGCCGGGTCGGGTGCTCTTTGAGCTGTCCGGGGTGGCTGAAGATGTCGCCCGCGAGGCCATGCGGCTGGCAATCCACAAATTGCCGTTCAAAGCACGCTTTATCAAGCGCGAGGCAGGTGAAATCTGATGGCGAAAGTGCAACCCGTTTCCGCGAACGAACTGCGCGGACTCTCCCGTAGGGAACTAAACGAACAGGTGGTGCAGCTGAAGGCTGAACTGTTCGGACTACGCTTTCAATCGGCCACCGGGCAGTTGGAGTCCAGCGCCCGGCTGCGTGAGGTGCGTAAAGACATCGCCCGTATCTACACCGTGTTACAAGAGCGGAACCTCGGTATCGTGGTTGACCCCGAGGCAGGAAAGGCTAAGAAGAAATGAGCGAAACTGAAGCTCGCGCCGGGCGCAAGGTACGCGAAGGCATCGTGGTGTCCGACAAGATGGAGAAAACGGTTGTGGTGCTGGTCGAGGATCGCGTGAAGCACCCGCTGTACGGCAAGGTGCTAACCAAGTCGAAGCGTTACGCCGTTCACAATGAAGCCAATGAGGCTGGTGTGGGCGATCGCGTGCGCATCATGGAGACCCGCCCGCTCTCGGCTACTAAACGCTGGCGCGTGATAGAGATTGTCGAAAAGGCCAAGTGAGTCACAAGGGGAGTATTAGACCATGATTCAACAAGAGACGCGGCTAAAAGTCGCCGACAACACCGGTGCGAAAGAACTGCTTTGCATCCGGGTGCTCGGTGGCTCCAAGCGCCGCTATGCCGGCCTCGGTGACACCATCGTGTGCGCGGTCAAAGATGCCATCCCCGGCGGCAACGTCAAGAAAGGCGATGTCGTCAAGGCGGTGGTGGTGCGCACCACTAAAGAGCATCGTCGGGTGGACGGCTCGTACATCAAGTTCGACGACAACGCAGCCGTCATAGTCAAGCCAGACGGCGAGCCGCGCGGTACTCGTATCTTCGGGCCGGTGGCTCGGGAGTTGCGTGAGAAGCGTTATATGCGTATCGTCTCGTTGGCTCCGGAGGTGATTTAGGACATGCCGAAACTTAACGTGAAAAAAGGTGACCGCGTAAAGGTCATCGCAGGCGACGACCGTGGGGTCATCGGCGAGGTGATTGCGGTGTACCCAGAGACTGGTCGGGTGAAAGTGCAGGGCGTGAACATCGTACGCAAGCACGTAGCCGACCGCTACGACCCGCGCACTGGGCAGCAGACCAAAGGTGGCATGGTGAGCGTTGAAGCCGCAATCCAAGCCTCCAACGTGCAGCTGGTGGTGAAAAAGGGCGGCAAAGACGTGGTGACGCGGCTGGGTTCCACCCGTAAAAAGGTCACCAAGCAGTTGGCAGACGGCACCAAGGTAGCGACAACCCGCGGGCAGCGGGTGGCCGTAAAGACCGGTGAGGAGATTCTATGAGCGCCAAAACGCAGAAGCCTGCCAGTAAGCCCCAGGCGAATAAAGCCCAGCCTGTAGTGAGCAAACCCAAAAAGAGTGATGCTCCGGCGGCGAAGTCGAAGGATGGAGCGGTCGCTCGCGCCTCCGCTGCGCAGACCCCGCGGCTGAAAAGCGTCTATAAGGAGACGATTGTTCCCGCGTTGCAGGAGCAGTTTAAGTATCCGAACCCGATGCGTATCCCCGGTCTGGTCAAGATTGTGGTGAACATGGGCGTGGGTGAAGCAGCGCGGGATTCCAAGATTCTCGACGGTGCAGTACGCGACCTCACCGCTATCACTGGGCAGAAGCCGGCAACGACGAAAGCTCGCAAATCTATCGCCCAGTTCAAGCTGCGCGAGGGTCAGGTTATCGGCACCCACGTCACCCTGCGGGGAGACCGCATGTGGGAGTTCGCAGACCGGCTGCTCTCGTTGGCGTTGCCACGAATCCGTGACTTCCGGGGCTTGAACGGCAACCAGTTTGATGGGAACGGCAACTACACGTTCGGGCTCACCGAACAGGTGATGTTCCACGAGATTGACCAAGACAAAATTGACCGCACCCGCGGCATGGATGTCACATTCGTCACCTCCGCTACTACTGATGCTGAGGGACGCGCCCTGTTGAAACTGCTCGGATTCCCGTTCAAGGCCGTAGATGATGTCAAGGCCGCGAAACGCAAGCGCCATACGGTCGGAAAGAAAAGGAAGTAAGGTACGCCACGATGGCTAAAACTGCACTCAAAGTCAAGCAGGCCAAGACCCCGAAGTTCGCTGTACAGGCGTACACCCGGTGCCAGCGCTGTGGCCGTCCCAAGTCGGTCTACCGCAAGTTCGGCCTGTGCCGAATCTGCCTGCGCGAACTGGCGCACGCTGGGGCACTGCCGGGCGTAATCAAATCGTCTTGGTGAACGCCGCAAATAAAGAAAACTTAACTAACGAAACCACTATTCGCAGCAGGTCTGGGATAAACCAGAAACCGTTGCGGGAAAGAGACCAGTATCAGCCATGACCATGACCGATCCGATAGCTGACATGCTGACGCGGTTGCGGAACGCCAATCAGGCGTACCACGACTCCGCGTCCATGCCACATTCGAAAATTAAAGTCGGAATCGCCAAGATTCTGAAAGCCGAGGGTTACATCGCCGATTTTCAGGTGAACGAGCCGGAGGCGGGTCAAGTGGGCAAAACCCTCACGATTACCCTCAAATACGGTGATGACCGCCGCCGCTCCATCGCTGGGGTACGGCGCATCTCTAAGCCGGGCCTGCGGGTGTATGCGAAAGCCACCAAGCTGCCGAAAGTGCTGGGCGGGATGGGCATCGCCATCATCTCCACCAGCAGCGGGCTGCTCACCGACAAAAAGGCACACGAGTTGGCAGTAGGCGGCGAAGTGCTGGCCTACGTCTGGTGAGAGAGGGTAGCTGATATGTCACGCATTGGTAGACTCCCCATCCCCGTACCAGTGGGGGTTGAGGTTACGCTTGATGGTCGCTACGTCGCAGTGAAAGGGCCGAAAGGCACCCTGTCACGCACCATCAGCGAACCCATCAGTATTGAACAGCAGGGGGCGGAGTTGTTGGTGACTCGTCCCAACGATGAACGCGAATCGCGCTCACTGCACGGCCTCACCCGCACTCTGGTTGCCAACATGGTGACCGGCGTCACCACCGGGTTTGAGCGCCGCCTAGAGATTGTTGGCGTCGGTTATCGCGTCATCCAGAAAAGCCCCACTCAGTTAGAGTTTGCGCTCGGCTTCTCCCACCCGGTGATTATTGACGCCCCCGAGGGCATCACGTTCACCGTGGAATCCAACACCCGCTTCTTGGTGCAGGGCATCGATAAGCAGGTGGTCGGTGAGGTCGCGGCCAACATTCGTAAACTTCGCAAGCCCGAACCGTATAAGGGCAAGGGCGTGCGCTACTCCGGCGAACATGTACGCCGCAAGGTTGGAAAGGCTGGTAGGTAAGTCATGGCGCTCTCCTTGACGGTACAGAAACATCTGGCTACGAAAGTCGCTTCGCGGCTGAAAAGGCAGCAACGGGGACGGAAACGTATCTTCGGTTCCCCGGAGCGTCCCCGCCTCGTGGTCACCAAATCGGCTCGGCACACCCTAGTGCAAGTCATTGACGACACCGCCGGTCGCACGCTGGTTTCGGCCTCCACTATGGAAGCCGCCCTGCGGACACTCACCGGCGACAAGAGCGAGAAAGCGGCAGCAGTGGGTAAGCTGATTGCCGAACGCGCTAACGCTGCGGGCATCACCCAAGTGGTGTTTGACCGTGCTGGACATCAATATCATGGCCGTATCGCGGCCCTAGCGGACGCTGCCCGCGAGGCCGGGCTCGGGTTCTAACGGAAGGTGAGAATCAATGAGTGAACAACCCCGTGAGGGTCGCGGACGCAACCGCGGTGACCGTAACCGGGAGCAGGCTCCCGAGCGCGAAAAGAGCCCCTATCTGGAGCGCGTAGTGAGCATCAACCGGGTGGCCAAAGTGGTCAAGGGTGGCCGTCGCTTCGGCTTCACCGCGCTAGTGGTGGTAGGCGATGGCGAGGGCATGGTCGGTGTCGGCTACGGCAAGGCCAAAGAGGTGCCCACCGCGATTGCTAAAGGCGTGGAAGAAGCCAAAAAGCACTTCTTCAAGGTGCCGCTGATTCAGCGCACCATCCCCCATCCCGTGCAGGGCGAGAAAGCAGCTGGCGTGATGATGCTACGTCCCGCCGCTCCCGGTACTGGCGTAATTGCTGGTGGGGCGGCCCGGGCGGTGCTGGAGTGCGCTGGGATTCACGACGTATTAGCTAAAAGTTTGGGTTCTGCTAACGCCATCAACGTGGTGTATGCGACCGTCGCTGCGCTACAGAGTTTGGAACGCCCCGAGATGATTGCGCTGCGGCGCGGCAAGGCAGTGGAGGACGTGGTGCCTGCCGCTATCCTGCGCGCCCAGAAGGAAGTGGCACACGCATGAGTAAAACCGCAAAATCCACCGCAGCTCCGGTGGTAGCCAAAATAAAGGTTAAGCAGGTGAGAAGCGGTGTTGGCCAACTGCCCGCCGCTCGCGCCACACTGCGCGCGCTCGGCCTGAAACGTATCGGTCACGAGGTTATCAAGGACGACCGTCCCGAGATTCGTGGAATGGCGAAAGCTATCCAACACCTCGTCACTGTGGAAACTGTGGAAGAGGTGAAGTGACATGACGTTAAAAGCGCATCATCTGCGCCCGGCACCGGGCGCACACACCCCCAAGACGCGGGTGGGTCGCGGCGAGGGCGGCCACGGTGGTAAAACCGCTGGTCGCGGCACTAAAGGTACTGGGGCGCGCAAAAACGTACCGCAGAACTTTCAGGGCGGTCAGATGCCGCTGCACATGCAGATGCCAAAACTGCGTGGCTTCAAGAACCCTTTCAAGGTGAGCTATCAGGTGGTGAATCTGGATCGGCTCTCTGCTCTCTTTCCCGAGGGTGGCCAAGTTTCTGTGATTGACTTGGTTATTTTGGGAGCAGTGCGCGACGGGCATCCAGTGAAAGTGTTGGGTACTGGGGATATCAGTGTGAAACTGGATATCACCGCTGACGCTTTCTCCGCCACCGCTAAAGCCAAAATTGAGGCGGCAGGCGGTACGGCTACAGTCGAGTGAGTAGGGAGGCACGATGGCCAGATACATTGTCCGGCGGGTGTTGAACTACGTAGTGCTGCTGTTTATTGCGTGCTCGTTTGCGTATCTGCTGGCGGCTTCGTTCCTGAATCCGTATTCTGTGTACTTCGGTCGCCAACCACCGGTTGACCCGGCAGTGATAGAAAACGTCATGCGCGAGTGCAACCTGTCAGCTGAGGTGTCGGTGTGGAATCGCTACCTAACTTGGCTCACTAACATCTTCACGCACTGGGATTGGGGTTGCTCACCGCTGCGCGTCAGCGTGAACTCTGACATCGGCATTCGGATGTGGGTCAGCCTGCGGTTAGTGCTGATTGGCACTTTGGGTGGCATCGTCGTTGGCGTGTTGGTGGGGGCTTGGACGGCCACTAGGCAGTATCGCATCCCCGACCGTGTTTATACGCTGCTATCCCTGCTGGTTATCTGCACCCCCAGCTTCGTACTCGGTATTGTGCTACAGATTTTGGCCACCAAAGTGAACGATGCGCTAGGCACCCGCATCTTTGAGTTTGTGGGCGAGAAAGGCACCGTCGGTGACTATCCCTTTGCCGAACTGGTGGATCGAATGCAGCACCTGCTGCTGCCCACTTTGGTGTTGATCCTGCTAACCTCCGCTAGCCTGTCGCGGATTCAGCGCAACTTGATGCTGGATTCTTTGGGGGCGGATTATGTACGCACGGCGCGCGCTAAAGGGTTGCCCAAATCTAAAGCGGTGATGAAGCACGCGCTGCGCACCGCCTTAATTCCCACCGGAACCTATGTGGCTTTTACCGTCGCTACCATGTTCGTCGGAGCTATCTACACCGAGCGAGTGTTCTCATTCCCCGGTATGGGGCAGTACTCCGTGGATGCCATTCTGGCGATGAACGTAAACGGTATCGCTGCCACTACGGCGTTTGCTGGAGTGTGCGTGGTGTGTGGTGCCATCCTTTCCGACATCGTGGTAGCGATACTTGACCCGAGGGTGAGGTTGGGACGATGAGCGAAGATTTGAGCCACCCGTTGGATGCCAGCGACGAGTTGAGCGCCGATGCTAGCGACGATTTCGCTGTGGTCACCCGTATTGGACATGGCCGTTTGACACTGCGCCGTTTCTTCCGCAACAAGCTGGCAGTTTTCGGGCTGTGTGGGTTGGCGTTGCTGATTCTGTTGGCCATCTTCGGGCCGATGCTCACCGGCTGGGATTATTTAGAGATTGACAAGCGGGCATTCTTGAAAGCTCCCAGCTCGTCGCACTGGCTGGGCACCACCAGAACTGGCCGCGATGTGTTGGCGCTCACACTGCACGGTATGAGCCGCTCGCTCATCATCGGGTTTGTGGCCGCTACGCTGTCCACCCTGCTCAGTTCCACCGTCGGCACCACGTCAGCGTACTTCGGCGGTTGGGTGGAACGAGTGCTGCTGTGGGTTACTGACCTGATGTTGATAGTCCCCAGCTTGCTCATCATCGGCGTGACGATGCGCGGCGGTCTCAGCGGCAATATGGCGTGGGTGGCGTTGGCGTTCATGCTGGGCTTGTTTGGGTGGATGACCACCGGCCGGGTGGTGCGTTCCCTGACTCTGAGCCTGAAGAATCGGGAGTACGTACTGGCCGCCAAATACATGGGGCTACCGGCGTGGCGTATCATCATCCGGCACATCCTGCCGAACATCTCATCGTTGATGATTGTGGATTTGACGCTGGGAGTGGGCTACGCGGTACTCGGTGAAACGGGGCTTTCGTTCCTAGGATTAGGGGTGCAAGCTCCCGACACCTCGCTGGGTACGTTAATCGGTGAGGGCGCCCAGATGGCGGTCACTTACTCTTGGATATTCCTCTCCCCGGCTGCGGTTTTAGTGTTTCTCGTGTTTTGTATCAACGCGATAGGTGACGGCATCCGGGACGCGCTGGATCCCTCCAGCCAATCCGGCGGCGCTGTGGGAAGAAAACTGCGCAAAGGTAAGGGCAGCGCTGAGAAGCAACGCGCTGACGCTGCCGGTGTCAGCGCAGGGTTGCCCGGCGGCACGGGGGAAGCGGGAGGCATCGTTATCATGGAGGACAGCGCTACCCAAGGGGGTGGTTCCCAATGAGCCTGCTCAGTGTGCGTGATTTACAGGTGACTTTCCCCTCTGAGGCGGGGGATGTGCTTGCGGTACGCGGGGTCTCGTTTGACTTGGAACGCGGTCGCACTTTGGCGTTGGTCGGCGAATCCGGCTCCGGTAAATCGGTAACCAGCTTGGCCATCATGGGGTTGCACCCCGATTCCGCCACCGTATCAGGTTCTGTCACCTTGGATGGCGTGGAGTTGTTGGGAAAATCCGATGCCGAGATGAGCAAGATTCGTGGCAACCGGATTGCGATGGTGTTCCAAGACCCACTCTCCGCGCTCACCCCGGTGTACTCCGTGGGGGATCAGATTGCGGAGACCATCCTCATCCACAACCCCGAAACCAGCAAACGTGCCGCTTGGGAACGGGCGGTGGAACTGCTGGATATTGTGGGCATCCCGGATGCAGCGGAGCGGGCGCGCGCATTCCCATTCGAGTTCTCCGGTGGGATGCGGCAACGGGTGGTGATTGCGATGGCGATGGCCAACCACCCTGATGTCATCATCGCCGACGAACCTACCACCGCGCTGGATGTCACCATTCAGGCGCAGGTGTTGGAGGTGCTGCAGCGCGCGCAAGCGGAGACGGGCGCGGCGATGATTCTCATCACGCACGACTTGGGGGTAGTCGCGGGCTACGCAGATGAGGTTACGGTGATGTACGCCGGACGCCCCGTGGAACAGGGCAGCAGCGACGACATCTTCTACCAACCCGCGATGCCTTATACCATCGGTTTGTTGGGCACCGTGCCTAGGCTTGACCACAAATCCGGCGAGCCGCTTCCCATCTTGGAGGGCAACCCGCCCGACGTGGTACATCTGCCCCCCGGCTGTCCGTTCGCGCCGCGTTGCCCGCTGGCCGCGCCGGAGTGCCACACGGCAGAGCCGGTGTTGCGTCCAGTGACGGCGGGTCATAGCGCCGCCTGTGTGAAACTTGCAGAAGTGGTGGGCAAGGGGCACAGCGAGATTTTCCCACTGCCAGCGTTGGAGCGTACCGCGTTGGCTGGCGTGCCACGCGCCGAGCGCGATACGGTGTTAGAGCTAGTCGGGCTGCACAAGCACTTCCCGCTGTTGAAAGGCGCGCTATATCGCCGCCAAGTGGGAGTGGTGAAAGCCGTAGACGGTATCGACTTGGAGCTCAAGACGGGCGAGACGCTGGGTCTAGTGGGGGAGAGCGGTTCCGGTAAATCCACCACGCTGTTGGAGATTTTGGAGTTGTTGGCACCCCAAGCGGGTCGCATCGTGGTGTTGGGGCGCGATACCGCCACACTCACTAAAAAAGAGCGCCGCGCGATGCGCAAAGATGTGCAGGTGGTGTTCCAAGACCCGATGGCTGCGGTTGACCCCCGAATGACGGTGTTTGACATCATCGCAGAACCGCTGCAAGCGTTCGGCTGGAAGAAAGCTGACGTGGAAGCGCGCGTCTATGAACTGCTGCAGTTGGTGGGGTTGCGCGCTGATTACGTTGACCGTTTCCCGCAGCACTTCTCTGGCGGGCAACGCCAACGTATCGGCATCGCCCGCGCTTTGGCGCTCAACCCGTCCATTCTGGTGTTGGATGAGCCGGTGTCGGCACTCGATGTCTCCATTCAAGCGGGGGTTATCAACCTGCTGGAGGCGCTGCAGCACCAGCTGCACCTGTCGTATGTGATTGTCGCCCATGATTTAGCGGTCATTCGGCACATCTCCGACCGGGTGGCGGTGATGTATCTGGGCAGTATCGTCGAAGTTGGCGAAGTCAATACGGTGTACGACGCCCCGGCGCACCCCTACACTCAGGCTTTAATCTCAGCTATCCCCATCCCCGACCCGAACGTGGAGAAAGCCCGGCGGCGTATCGTATTGGAGGGCGATTTACCCTCCCCATCCGACCCCCCTCCCGGTTGCAAGTTCTCCAGCCGCTGCCCCAAACTGGCGTTACTGAGCGAGTCGCAACAGGCCAAGTGCCACGCCACCTTGCCGGTTCTGGAACAAATTGGCAGCGGCGACCATCAAGCTGCTTGTCACTTCCTGAAATTGCCGTAAGAAACCTTTCAACTTTACTTCATTAAGGGGTAACTGCGTTGCTTTTTGGGGGCCATATGGGGCAACATGGAAGATACTGCTTTATGTGTTGAACAACAGGGGTATTGACAAGGCTGATTGATTACAGGTTTGCCAGCTCATGGTGCGCGACGCGGGGCAGTACCCGTCTAACTAAGGAGCGAGATTAAGTGAAAAAACTTATCCCCATAGTTGTCGGCGCGTTGGCTTTGGGAATGGCCCTGAGCGCGTGCAGCGACGATAAAGATAAAGATAGCGGCACCATCACTGTGCCAGCCGATGGTTGGGACGTCAACGTTAAATCGTATGACACTTTGAAAGATGGCGGCACGCTCACCATCCCGATCGGTTCCAATATCACCACGTTTAACCTCTACTCTGTCGTCGGTAACGATGCAGAGTTGACTTTCGGCACCGACCCGCTCACTGAGCGTTGGTGGTTTATTGATGGTACCGGTAAGTTCACGTGGAACCCGCTGTTCCTCACCGAGGAACCGAAACCGGTGATGGAGGGTGAGCAGATGGTGATTACCATGCACATCAACCCCAAAGCCGTATGGGCCGACGGCACCAAGATTACTGCCGATGACTGGATTGCCACTTGGAAAGCGCGCAACGGTTCTGACCCGGCTTATGACTTGGCATCTTCTGATGGCTGGGATCAGATTGAGTCTGTCACTGGTTCCGATGATGGCGCTACCGTCACCATCAAGTTCATATCCACCTACCCGGACTGGCTGGCTGTCACCTCCGATGGCCCGATGCGCGCCGAATCCGTAAAGGATGCCGATACGTTCAACAACGGCTGGAGCGACGCCGAGGTGGTCAAGAACTGGTTCTTCGGCCCGTTCACCATCGAAAGTTTCGACAAGGCCACCTCTACGCTGGTCATGGTACACAACCCGAAGTGGTGGGGTGAGACCCCGAAGCTGGAGAAGGTTATTCTCAAGTATGTGGCCTCTGACCAGATGAAGACCGCTTTCGCCAACGGTGAGATTGATTACTACGACATCGGCTCCGATGCTGAAGGCTACAACCTGGCATCTAGTGCCGCGAACTCGGTGGTGCGCGCCTCCCGTGGCCCGAACTATCGTCACTTCACCATCAACTCGCAGACCCCGGCGCTTCAGGACATCAATGTCCGGCAGGCGCTGCTCATGGGTCTCGATCGGGTGGCTATCGCAGAATCCGACTTGGCTGGTTTGCCGGCCGAAACCGACCCGATGTCCAACAACCTCTTTGTGATGGGGCAGTTCGGTTATGTTGACCTCGCTGCGACCACCGGTCTGGGCTACGACCCGGAGGGTGCCAAAGCCAAGCTCGAAGCCGCTGGCTACACGTTCAACACCACCACTGGTTTCTACGAGAAGGATGGCGCCACGCTGACACTGTACTTCGCAGTGCTGACCGGCGTTTCCACCTCTGAGAACGAGTCACTGCTCGCCCAGAGCCAGCTCAAGGAGATTGGTATTGATGTACAGTTCCGTCCAATTAACGTTGCGACCGATTGGCCGGGCGTATTGTACGAACACAACTTCGACATCGTGGCGTTCTCTTGGATTGGCACGCCGTTCCCGTTGAACAACATCGGCCAGATTTATGGTTGCGATGCTAACGGTGTTCCCTCTGATAGCAACTTCCCGTCGTTGTGCAACGACAAGGTTGACGAACTCCGCAGGCAGATTGATGTCGAGGTTGACGCGGACAAGCGTCTCAAGCTCGGCCAGCAGGCCGCCGAGGAGATTTGGAAAGAGGTGCACACCATTCCGTTGTGGCAGCGTCCGCAGCTCATCGCTGTGCGTGACTCCCTTGCCAACATCGGCGCTTGGGGCATGGCTCGCGCCCCCTACACCTGGGTAAACGTTGGCTACGTCAACGCTGCCTAACCGCTATTACCTAACCTTTTAGGTTAGGCACCAAACTTGAGGCTCCGCCCTTTAATTAGGACGGAGCCTCAAGCCTTTTGTGCCCCCTTCTGTGAAGGGGGTGGCAGGCGTAGC
>JAITED010000084.1 GCA_031282235.1 Propionibacteriaceae bacterium
CCAGTTGCGCATTTGATAGTTGCCGCGCTGAAACGCTGAGGTGCTCAATCTGCGACGATGACGCAGACTCGGCCCGCAACAACACCGAACGCATCGGTGCGACCAAACCGGCAGGGAACGCCGCAGCAACATATTCATCAAACCGCACTGCGTCAGCAGCAGCCTCCTCAAGGTCGGCTACGAGCGTAGCCGGTAACGCTAGCTCTAAATCAGCTATCGCCGGGGGGATAACGGTAGTAAAACTGCTTTTTAACGCGGCCAATTTACGACGCGACACTCGGATATTCTCCGGCAGCACCCAAGGAACCTGTGCCGTTTGCCAAATCGGAACGCTAACTGTAGCCATAAACCCACTATAGCTACAGTTAATAAAATAAGTGTAGTTAAGGGCGGGGTAGTTTGCAGGTGGTCTAGCGGCAGAAGCTGGCTGCGCTCTGGTGTGCTACAGTGAATCCCATACCACCCGGTTCCCTCTGGGGCCGGGTTTTCTATTGCTCTTTTACTTCGCGCTCAACTTAGGTGGTCGCGCATGAATTGGGCGGGGATGGGGACTTCGCGGGAGGTGTTCCAAGGGAGTTCCCAACCGCCGAGGCGAAGCAGTTCGGATACGATGCGGGCAGTGAAACCCCAGAGGAAAGCGTCGCCAATTATCCAAGCGGGGCCGGTGAAACCGCTGGGGTGAATCGCGGTGACGCGGTGGGCTGGGTCGGCTAGCAGTGAGACTGGCCAACGATGTACGGTGGCCACTTCATCCGGGTTGGGCGTGAGCAGAGCATCGCCTGACCACCAAGCGACCACGGGCACCACCTGAAAACGGGAAACGGTTACGGGAGCGGCGGGCAACCGCCCTAACACATGCACTTGCCCGGCAGCGAGCCCCACTTCCTCATACGTTTCCCGCAGCGCGGTGCACACTGGGCCGGTGTCTGCATCGTCACGCGAGCCACCGGGAAATGAGATTTGACCAGGGTGTTTACGTAAATCTGTTGCGCGGGCGGTGAACAGTAACTCTGGGTCGGGGCGGTTGGAGAACAACGCACACACCGCCGCCCAATGCTGCGATACGTAGCTACTACCGCTACCGCTGACACTGCCCGCGCCAGCGTTCGCTGCGGCGTAAGCCTTGGGAACTGCGGGAATCTCCAGCATCTCCAAACAACCAGCCAATACGCTTAAAGCGGACGGAATGCCCAAAGCAGCTTCACTACCTATCTCAGTCATCTGTTACCCTCAGTCATCCTTTTCCTCGTGTCGTATTTCAACCGTATTTTCGCTTTTCACTAGCGTTTTATCACCGCGAGACCAGCTTCTGGGCTTTCACGGGGTCAGTCTCCCCCACCCCGAAGCTGGGGCACAATTCAGACACCGGGCACACCCCGCAGGCGGCGCGTTTGGCGAAACAGCAGCGGCGCCCGTGCCAGATGGTCACGTCTGACAACTTCGTCCAAGTTTCGGCGGGGAACAGTGCCCCCAAATCGGCCTCCACTTTCAACGGGTCGGTCTCGTTACTCCAACCCAAGCGTTTAGAAAGTCGCAAAACATGGGTGTCGGTGGTGATGCCCGGAATCCCGAAAGCGTGCCCCAGCACCACATTTGCGGTTTTGCGCCCCACGCCGGGCAGCTTGACAAGTTCGACCAACTCCCCCGGCACCTGCCCCGCGTATCGCTCGGTCAAAGCCTGCGCAATACCGATAATCGACTTCGTTTTCTGCCGGAAAAACCCGGTGGCTTTGATAATCGTCTCCACGTCCTCCGGGCCGGCGACCGCTAGCGCCGCCGCATCCGGGTAACGCGCAAACAGTTTCGGCGTGACCAGATTGACACCCTTATCGGTGGATTGCGCGCTCAATACTGTAGCAATCAACAGTTGAAATGCGTCACCATAATCCAGTTCGCAGTCAGCATTCGGATACGTCGCCAGCAGTATCTGATACGTATTCCAAGCCCGTTCCCGCTTCGCTCGCAGCGACTCTTTAGCCATAAGAAGATTCTAGGCGCACGCCGCTGACACAATCAGTCAAGCGTCAACTACCGAACTCGGCGGCTATCGTGCGGCGCAGCCCCTCCGCGATAGTGAACGGACGTATAAACCCAGTTGCTTCCAACGCCGTAGTATCAACCACGGTTTCGGCGGCAAACTTTTTCACGCGGATTGCGGATATGGGCAGTTCGCGCCGCAGCAGTTTTGCCAGCAGGTCGAAGCAGTGCCCACCCAGCATCCCGAGCCAAAGCGGGAGATGAATGCTCAGTTTCGGATTGCGCCCCAACGCTTTTTTAACCGTGTTGACTAGCTCATTTGTGCTCATGTCCGGTTTGTCGGCGTAGTTCAACAGCCGATAGCCCTGCCCGTTCTCCAGCATCTCGGCCAGAAACTCCACCACATTGCCGACGTACGCCATCGACTTGCGGTTACGCCCGTTGCCGACCGTGAGGAAACGCCCAGAGCGGATTTGCCGCGCCAAGGTGTACACATTGCCGCGATTATTCTCACCGAAAATTACGGACGGTCGCACAATCTGGAGCACGCGACCGGGTGCGCCGTCGTACCAAGCGCGATACGCCTGCTCAGCAGCCAGTTTGCTCACCGAGTAGGGGTTGAACGGGTCGGTCGGGTCGGTTTCCCGCGATGGCGGTTTGTCTAGCCCATACACTGCCACGCTGGAGGTGAATACGATACGCCGAATGTCGTCCAGCGCCGCCACCTCCGCAGTGACCCGCGCCCCGTCCACGTTCGTGGTGTGGTACAACTCCACGGGCTGCACGTCGTCGCGGTGTACGGCGGCCAAATTGATGATGGCATCGTATCCGGCGGCAGCAGCGGCATACGGCTCCAGCTCCCGCACGTCACCCCGCACCGTTATGTCTGCAAACTGCGCCTTGACCACGAGGTCATAAATCCGCACCTCGTGACCGCGAGCTATGAGCAGTTCCACCAACCGCGAGCCCACAAATCCGCTACCACCTGCGACCAGTACTTTCACTCTCGCCTCCTAGTCGAACTGCCAGTCTACGCGATTTCTGGCCGCAACAACTACAGTGGCGTATGTGATAACGGTATTGCTGTGCACCCACAACGGCGCCCGGTTCCTCGGCGCGCAGTTGGATTCGCTGCTCGCCCAAACCCGGCCTGCGAGTCGCATCGTCATCTCGGACGATGCCTCCACGGATGGCACTTGGGAGATTTTGCAGCGTTACGCCGCGCAGTACCCCCACATCTCCATCCGACGACACGCCACGCATCAAACGCCGGACACAACGTATAACGCAACGCCCCAGATTGAAATACGAACTGAGCTTCCGTTTGTCGCGCCCGTAGCGTATCCCCCGCTCCCCCCCACCGCCCGCAACTTCCTAGACCTGATGGTGGCCGAACGCAACGATTATCTGATGCTTTGCGACCAAGATGACGTATGGCATACGGACAAAATTGCCCGCACGCTGGCGAAACTTAACGATATGGAAGCCCGCCACGGCGCCACAACCCCCTGCCTCACCCACACCGACCTCACCGTGGTTGATGAGTCATTACACGTAATCAACCCGTCATTTAGGGCTGCGATGGACGCGGATTGGACGCGCACCACCCTGCGCGACCAGATTGTGCAGAACACCGCTACCGGCTGCACCATCATGTATAACCGCGCCCTAGCGAATCTGCTCACCGAAGTTCCCCGCTACGCCGTGATGCACGATTGGTGGCTGCCGCTGGTGGCTTGCGCTTTCGGATACATGGAGCCGCTAGCCACCGCCACTATCGACTACCGCCAGCACGCCCACAACGTAATCGGCGCCACTGACATGCGCACTTTCAGATACAAACTGCACCGCGCCCTCAATCTGGATACCGTGCGCCACGCCGTCCGCATCACCTATCCGCAGGCCGCAGAGTTGTTACGTATCTACGCTCCACAACTCAAACCCGCTGATGCCGCCATGCTAGCTAGCTACGCCAACCTCCCCGCCCAAAACAAACTGGCTCGCCTCACCACCGTAATCAGAGAACGCTTCTGGAAATCCGGACTCCCCAGAAACCTCGCCTACCTGCTCGTCCTCTGAACGCCGCTAGCGCCAAGCGGCTACACTGCGTAGTTCACCGAACAGGAAAATACCTCCCCACCCAAAACGAACTAGCCCGCCTCACCGCCTATGATGTCACCGTCCTGCTCGTAATAATATGAGTAGTCAACACCTTTCATGAACATCTCGCGGTCGTTTATTTTGTCGGTCAGTGCAGGTTTAAGCAGGGATTTTATCGCGGCACTGTCCGACGCGCTTCTGACCATTGCATCAAGATATTCCTTCTTGCCGACCTGGCTCCAATCCACGCAGAGCTTCAAGTTCTTCTTCAGGATGAGGTCAAGCCATATCCTTGTGCTTCTGCCGTTGCCTTCCATGAACGGGTGGGCGACGTTCATCTCGATGTATTTGTCGATGATTTCGTCAAAGCTGCCCTCTGACATCAGCTCAACCGTCCGCAGCGATTCCGTGAGGTACTGCGCCATTGCAAACTGGAAGCCGCCCTTTGCGATATTGAGCGTTCTTATCTGTCCAGCAAAGTCGTACAGACCGCCGAACAAGTAACCGTGAATCTGCTGCAATCCCTTGACAGTGCCGACTTCGATTTCGTTAAACAATGAACTGTCGAACAGCGCATACGCCTTGGACTTGCTCTTGCCGTCAATAGTGTCATCGGAGTAGGTGAACCACTCGATGAAGCGACTGGCTTTGATTGCAGGGAAGTTTCTCGCAAGCTCAGTGATACCGTCGCTGTCAAGCACGTTTGCCAAACGCTTCTTCCCATCCGGCGCGGTGAATTTGAACTGGGTAGTGGCACTACCCAGTTGACTGCCATTTTTTCGCAACTTGGCTTTGAGGTATTTCCAGTAGTTGCGGTTCTTTTCGTAGTTATCTTCATTGCGCAAAACACCGACAATATCAAGCACGGAAAACCACCATTTAGAATTGTCGTCATCCCAAACGGCACGTACCTCCCTGTCGCCAAAGAACCGTATTGATATTTTGCTCATCCACAAACCTCCGGCGTTCCCCTTATTTGGATCCTGAACTGTTGGAATATCTTCTTTGTACCTAACTGTTTGCAGTATTTACTGCTAGCTCTCAGCATCCATGTTATTTGCATTATTATTCCCACTCGATGGTGGCGGGGGGTTTGCTGGTTACGTCTAGGACTACGCGGTTTATGGCGCGGACTTCGTTGGTGATACGGGTGGAGATTTTTTCGATTAGGGGGTAGGGCAGCCGCGACCAGTCGGCGGTCATGGCATCCTCACTGGTCACTGGGCGCAAAACCACCGGGTGGCCGTAGCTGCGGCCATCGCCTTGCACGCCTACGGAGCGCACATCTGCTAGCAGCACCACGGGGAACTGCCATACGGAACGGGCTTCCAGCCAGGCATCTAGCTCCTCGCGGGCGATAGCGTCGGCTTCGCGCAGCAGCGCTAGGCGTTCCTCGGTCACTTCACCGATGATGCGGATGGCTAAACCAGGGCCGGGGAACGGCTGCCGCCACACTATATGGTCGGGCAACCCCAGTTGGGTGCCGACGGCGCGTACCTCGTCCTTGAACAGGGCGCGCAGCGGCTCGATGAGTTGGAACGTCAAATCATCGGGCAAACCGCCGACGTTGTGATGGCTTTTGATGTTCGCGGCTCCTTCACCACCGCCGGACTCCACTACGTCGGGGTAGAGGGTGCCTTGGGCTAAGAAATCCACCCCAGCGCTGCCGTTGATGGCGCGCGCCGCCACCTCGAAAGCCCGAATGAACTCGCGGCCAATGATTTTACGTTTCGTCTCAGGGTCAGTTACCCCGGCGAGCGCAGTGAGGAAACGCTGCTGCTCTTTAGCCACCACTAGATTCACCCCCGTGGCGGCCACGAAATCGGTCTCCACCTGTTCGGCTTCACCTTTGCGCAACAAGCCGTGGTCTACGAATACGCAGGTGAGCTGGTCACCGATGGCGCGCTGCAGCAGCGCTGCGGCCACAGCGGAATCAACGCCGCCCGAAAGCCCGCACAGTACCCGCTTGTCACCCACCTGTTCCCGAATCGCCGCCACCTGCTCGTCTACGATGTTGGCCGCCGTCCAGCTGGGCTGGATACCGGCGATATCGTAAAGGAAATGCTCCAAAACCTGCTGCCCGGATTCGGAGTGCGACACCTCTGGATGCCACTGCACCCCCGCCAAACTGCGCTCTAGGCACTCAAACGCCGCCACCTGCGCGCCCGCAGTGTGCGCGAGCGGCGTAAAACCGGGGGGCGGCTGGGAGACGGAATCGCCGTGGCTCATCCACACCTTGAGGGTGTCCGGCAGGTCAGCGTTCAAGCGCCCAGGGGTGTCTACGGAGAGTTCAGTGCGCCCAAACTCGGAGCGCCCCGTTTCGGGCACCACTCCCCCCAGCGCCTGCGCCATCGCCTGAAAACCGTAACAGATGCCGAACACCGGGATACCCGTATCGAATAATGCCTTGTCAACTTGGGGTGCGCCAGGTTCGTATACGCTTTGCGGCCCACCGGAGAGAATCACTGCCGCCGGGTGTTTGGCGACTATCTGCGCAACCGACATGGTGTGCGGCACAATCTCGGAATATACGTGCGCCTCCCGCACCCGGCGCGCGATGAGTTGCGCGTATTGCGCGCCGTAATCGACAACCAGTACGGGATTTTTAGCCGAAGTCATGGAAAGAGTCTAAATGATTCGCTCCCGGATTGACTCCCGGAGGCGCAGCAGCGAACGGCGCGTAAACATCGCCTAAGCCTGCGCCCGCCCGCGATAAATCCTCTAGGATGTTTTTAGCCGACGGCTCAAGGAAGAACCGCTGTTAGGAGGGCAGACGTATGAGTGAAATCCCCACATCCGATAGCGCAGCCGCCGCGCTGCAGACCGCCACCGCGGAACTGCGCGCCGCCGAAGCCGCTTGGAGCGAGTTTCGCCGCCAGATGCCGCTCGGCACCGATGACCTCCACACCTACGAAGTGCGCATGTATCTCCAGTTCGGCACCGGCACCAAAAAGGAGTTCTCCGTTATGAAAGCCCGTCTCCTAAAAGCCCGTGCCGCCTACCTGAGCGCCAAAAAAGCCGCCGCCCAAGCTGCATCCTGATTCCTTTGATGCCCCCTTTTGGAAAGGGGGTGCCCCCGGAGGGGGTGGGGGTTAATGGCGAGTAGCGCAGGGAGAGAACCCCCGTCAGGCTACGCCTGCCACCCCCTTCAAGAAGGGGGCTAAAAATAGTCGGCTTCGGCACTCCTTTCAACAAGTGGGGGCATTGTGGTCAGGAGTGCTTGGCGGTTTTACGCTCGGTTAGCCAGCGCCAGATGTAGCCGCCGCGCAACAGATTCTCGTTGATGGCGTTTTCTAGCTGGTTGGTGTTTGCTAGCCGGAGTGTAATCCAGCGCACACAACGGGCATCGGAAGCGAACAGAAGTTCATCGCCGCTAGCCAGCTCAAAATCGTCCGGTGGTTGTTCGATTACGCGGCGGGCGCGACCCACCAACAACACCTCGACAGATAACGGGGGTTCTCCGTCTTGCAACGGGCTTTTTAGTTGCCCTAACGTCAGTTTTCCGCCGTCGTTTAAGTAGTCCAAGGCGGCAGCGGCGTTTTTCGTATCCAGTTTCACCGACCAGATGACGGGGATACGCCCCGCATTCACTTCAGACAACCGCGCGGTCAGCGCCGCACACTCATCCTCCGTGCGTAGTGGCAGCCGATTCAGAAAACGTACCAACAGCGGGGTAGTGATGCGCGCTAAGAACTCTGAGGCCACAATCCGGCTGGGCACCATCGCTAAATCGTCAGCGAACGCCTCAAACAGCGGCGCGTTCGCGGTGTGGTTCTGCCGGGTGACGATGAACAACTCCGGTTTTAGGTCGCGGGCGGTGACTGCGACAGCCAAGTTTTTAGTATCGGACGAGTTGCCTGCCACTAGCCCCACCGCTTTATCCAGCCCGGCGGCTTGCAAGGAATCGGAATCTGCGCCGGTGCCGCATACATCCACCGCGCCCGACTCAAAGTTTTCTTGGTCGATGACCGAGACCGTATTCCCCGTAGCGCGCAGTTCCAACACCACTGCCCGCCCAAAACGCCCATAGCCGCACACAATCCAGTGGCCGCGCGGCGGGCGGTATTCGTCGGGCAGTGGGTCGCCCTCTAAACCGGTGAGAATCTCGCGTAGCCGATAACGCTGCGGCGCAGTCACCGCAGCCCCCAACTGCTCCGCGAACCGCTCAAACGGGTTAATCACCAAGTCACCGCCGAATACGCCCACATGCGTCTCAGTTTTAGCATCTCGAATCCGCGCCAAAACTGGCACCCGAGGAGCCAACAGCCGCGTAGTCACCGCCACCGCCTGATTGGATTCGTCATCATCTACCACCGCAATCACGCCGCGACAATGCGGACTCAACAGACCAGCGGAAGCGAGCACCGCCGGTTGGGAAGCATCAGCAGCGATAAGCGGCGCATCGGAGCGAAACTCCATCAGCCGTAACTGTTGCAACATACTGTCGTCGCGCTCAATGACCACGAAGCGATACCCCAGCCGATCCAACCCTTGACAAACCAGCACGCCAGTCTCGCCAGCACCGCACACGATGTAGAACGGCTCGCGTAAACCTTGAATACGTTTAGCAAAACGCCCCATCCTGAGCGCCCGCTGGAACGTGCCCTCAGTCATCAAGGCAAACATCGTAACCAAGGCGTAATACCAGCCGGTGACAGTCACAAAGATGGTGAGCGTCATCCACATCCGCTGCTCAATTGAGAACGGCTCCGGGATTTCGCCGAAACCGATAGTGGTGGCGGTGTACGAGATGACGTATAACGCATCGAAAAACGTCAGCGATGTAGGCTCACCGGTCACCGGATCCGGTTCGCCCGGGGTGAGCGCCAACCCGGCGGTACAGATTGTGAAGATGACAATCAACGCGATAAGCGGGGCGCGCATCCGCCGCATAATGAGATACACCACATCCGACATCGGCCCGGCCCGTCCGGTTGTCGCTTGCATAAGGCGTCCACTGCCCACTTGGTAACTCATCAGAGTGCGCTTCGTATAAACTCTTTGGCTGCGTGAGCGTCAGCGGCGGAACTGCATAATCTCAGAGACCATGAGCACCACGGAGATGATGTTTGCCAGCAACGCCCCCGCAGACATGGAGACAATCAACCCCATATGGTCGGGCGTAAAGCCGGTGTTGCTCACCTGTTTCACCCACACCCACAGAATCGCTGCGATGATGAGCTGCAAGTCTGCCACCAGCGATGTAGCCAGATGTACCGCGCCCAACTGGGTGCGATCCCCGAACTTCAACACCGTAGCGATAAGCGACACCACCAGCGCCGCTACCAGTTCGTAACCGTTATGATGTGCCGGATTGCCGATGTCGCCCACGAAAAACCCGAAGTTCAACGTCAACGCCAACGTGATGAAAAAGCCGAACACGACCTTCTCGAAGTTCATGAACCCTCCTTGGATGCGTCCAATAGGGCACGCCAAAAACGTACCAGTATCAACAGTAGAGCTATACGGGCATTAAACGCACGTATTAGGCACTAAATCAGCCGTTAATCAGTCCTCAGCGACATGAACTTCGATACGGTCTAGGGCTGCTTCCCAGCGGCTCACCAGCCAAGCCTTATCTACGTCCTCAGTGAGACTGGAGTGGGTGATGGTGACCTGAGTCTGTTCAGCTATCGCAGTGAGGTCAACTTCGACCATGGACGGGCCAAACTTGCCATCTTCGCGGCGGATAGAGAAACGAATCTGTTCCAACGGGTGCAGCGAGCGGATGACGCCCGACTTCCCATTTACGGAACTCCAAGTGTGCCCTTTATCGCCAATTTCGGCACCCTCGCCTAGCAGCGCCTCGGCCCCCTCTTTGGTCATCAGGGCTTTCCAAACGCTTTTAACTGTAGCTGACACCACCCGGCTTACGCTTACGGTGGTGTCACTGATTTTTGGGGTATCGCTACCAATCGTGTCGGTCATAATTTCCTCGCATACGTAAATAGTTCGCTGATTGTTGCATCGGAGTAGGTCAGCATTTCTTCCCAACCAGCACTGGCGGGCGACGCGCGACCTTTCATGTATCAACCCTACCGGTCAAACGGAGACTTTGTAGGGAAGTGTCCGTATTAAATCGGATTAAACCGGATTAAACCGGATTGCCTGCCAAGTCGTACACCAGAGTGGTAAAACCGAGCGTGAAATACAGTTTAGGAACCGGTACGCCGTCGCGGGTATCGGCGGTGAACTCGATAGTAGCCTGCGGGTTATCCGCAACCAGAGCGGGGAGGCGGTTAAGCAGGCTTGCGACCACCGCGGGGTCTATCACCGCAGGGTCAAACGCTGTCAAGTTGGACGATTGGTTCCGCAAACTGGAATACGTCGGCAGCCCGGCGGGGCGTATGAACCGCTCAATGGTGTCAGTGTCGCGGCGCACGTCTGCCCAAAATCCCTGCTGCCCTAGTCCGACGGCGATTACGGCCACATCGTTGCAGGTGTCGCGTAGCGCCTCGGCCACGTCCGCCTTAACGATGAAATCCAAACCTCTGATGAGCGTGGCATCGGGACGGAAGAACACCGTAACCGATTCGGGGCTGGTGGTCACAGTCATCAGCACTCGCCCCTCGTTATATTCGTTAATCTGCAACTGCTGGTCGGCGCTGCTGCCCGAGATGGTGGCCGCCGCCGCGAACATGGCTCCCACATCCTCCAGATTGAAATCAGAGAGGTGGAACGTGGCCTGCTCCACGTATAGCACGCCGGAGTCCTTCTCCCACCACTTGCCATCCTCCCAAACCAGCGTGGTAGCTTCCTCGGTTTTAGTGTTGAGATACGTCAAACTGGCCTGCTCCGCGCGCACCGTAACCTGCAGGATGGGCGCGTTACCAGCCTGCGCTTGCAGTACGGCTAGCGCCTCGCGCGCCGCCCCCGGCAGCAGCAATCCATACGGCACAAACGTTGTAGGCGATGCGGTTGGGCTCGTAACGCTAGGCGTGGGCGTGAGTGGGCTTTCTGGGGTGTCCGGGGTGTCTGGGGTGCATCCGGCACTGCCGAGCGCTAGTGCAAACACTAACAACCCCCCGGCGCAACCTCGGATACAGTTCCGTAACAGCACCTAGCCAGCCTAGTCGCTTTGGGGTTCTGACAGCCCTTTAGCGCCGCAGTGCAGCTATGGGATCAATGTGAGCGGCTTTCCAAGCGGGATAAACCCCGGAGATTAGGCCAACTGCGGCTCCCACGGCTGGGCCTAGTGGCACCACCCAACTGGGAGCAAGTGCTGTCCAGTTGAACGCCAACGCCACCGCGATGACACTCAATATGCCCAATGAGGCTCCCACTAGCCCAGCGAGCGCACCACTGATTGCAGTTTCAATTAAAATCTGCGCCATGATCGCTCCGGGGCTGGCGCCAAGTGCACGGCGTAAACCAATCTCGGAGGTGCGTTCCACCACTGAAACTAATGTGGTGTTGGCGATAGCTGCCCCACCCAACAGCAGCGTCACCCCAGCTAACGCCAAAAATAGTGCCTGCATCGAAGCGTCAATCACGCTCGCCATCCGGAGCCGGTCTGCTTGCGTTCGCTGTTCACGACACCTCCCGGAGCACACCATCACTGATGTGTAAGGCTCGTCGCGCCCGCGCCGCAGTGCCGGGGTCGTGGGTGATTGTCAACACTGTCACCCCGTCTGCGTTTAGTTCATCCACCAAATCCAATACGGTCGCAGCGGTAACAGAATCTAAGTTGCCGGTCGGCTCGTCGCATAACAGCAAGTCAGGATGGTTTACTAAGGCACGCGCTATAGCCACCCGCTGCCGCTCACCGCCTGCGTAAGCTGCTCCAACGTGGTCTTTTCGTACCTTGCCATCACAGGTATCACTGCCCTTCATAGTC
>JAITED010000094.1 GCA_031282235.1 Propionibacteriaceae bacterium
CCGTATTGGATGACCCGAATCGGTTTCTCGCCCATGTCAATTCTCCTTTTATGCTCGCTATACGGCTGCCAGCTGGCTGCTATATGTCTGGTTCCGGGCGCACCGTCATCGGTAAACACTCGGTCTATCAATTTTAGCGATGCTTACGGCTCAATGCGGGGAAAGGTTGATTCCCGTCCGCTGGGTCAACTCAGGATAGGTGCTGCCATAGGAAGCCGAACTGGTTGGCGAAAGCTTGGGCGGTTTGGGTGCTGGTTGCTGAACCGGCGTGGCCACCCTCTAAGGTCTCGAAATACGTTACGTCTTTGGCGGTGGCTTCCAGTAGGGCGGTCATTTTGCGGGCGTGGCCGGGGTGTACGCGGTCGTCTTTGGTGGATGTCCAGATGAGGATGGGTGGATAGTCGGTGTGGGTCGCATCGTAGAGATGATACGGCGAGAACTTACGTATGAACTCCCAATCACTAGGCACATCGGGGTCACCGAACTCTGCCATCCAAGAAGCTCCGGCTAGCAGATGGGAGTAGCGTTTCATGTCCAACAGCGGCACTCCGCAGACGATAGCCCCGAACAGTTCGGGGTAGCGGGTGTACATCATGCCCATCAGCAGGCCACCGTTGGAGCGGCCTTGGGTGCCAAGATGGGCGCGGTCGGTGATGCCATCAGCCACCAGTTGCCGCGCTATGGCGGTGAAATCTTCGTAACAGCGGTGCCGGTTTTCGCGCAACGCCGAATTGTGCCAAGCCGGGCCGTATTCGCCGCCGCCGCGGATGCAGGCCGCCACGTACACCCCGCCCCGCGCCAGCCAAGCCGCGCCAATCACCGGGTTATACGCGGAGAGTATCGGAATCTCAAAGCCGCCGTAGCCCCACAGCAGCGTGGGCTGTACGCCGAGCGCGCCGGAGAGTTGTTCGGGGCGACCGACCAGCCAGTAGGGCACTCGGGTGCCATCGTCCGAAGTCACAAAGCGTTGCTCCACTTTAAGCCCGCTGGCATCAAACAGTGCCGGACTGGCTTTACGCAGGCTCGGGGTGCCGCCGGTGGCGGGGATACGCAGCAGTGTCGGCGGGGTGAGGAACCCGGTGGTGGTCACCCAGAGGTCGTCTGAGCCGTCCGCGTCCACCGCCTCCAGTTGGATACTCACATACGGGTCGCCCAAATCTAGGTCGGTGCGGTGCCACTCGGTTGGGGTTGGGGTGGGGGCAGGAGTGGAGAGAGGGGTAGGGGTAGGGGTAGGGGTAGGAGTGACAGGCGGGGTGAGCACTACTAGACGGCTTTTCACGTCATCCAACAGGTTGAGCACTAGGCAGTTCGCTGTCCAAACGTATGTCTCCAACGCGAGCGTCTGTGTCGGCGCAAAGACCACTTGGAAGTCACTTTCCCCTGCTAAAAACGCTTGAAAATCACCGACCAGCAGCGCCCCAGCGGCGTATTCGTGCCCAGCGAATGCCCAATCGTCGCGTAACAGCACGCTCAACCAGCGTCCATGCAGGTGAATATCGGCGCTGTCCGGCACTGTGATGTGGGTGAGGGTTTGCGCCGCAGTGCCCGGAGCGTGCAGCAGATAGCTGCGGCCACTGTAAAAATCAGTACGGCGATATACGATGTCGCGCTCGAAACCGGCGGCCCCGTGGCGGGCGGCTTGTACGGCGATGTCCCCCGGCTCGCCCTCGTATACGATAACCGCTTGCTCCAGCGGAACCCCGCGCGGCCAGTATTTCACGATACGCGGATAGCCGGAGGTGGTCATGCTGCCCGGCCCAAAGTCGGTGTATACGTAAACCGCATCCGGGCCCGCCCAACTCAAGGCTCCTTTGGATTGGGCGGCGCGCTCAAAACCGCCCTCGGATGGGGATACGAACGCCACAGCGTTGAGGTCGAACTCGCGGGTGATATCCGCGTCGTTGCCACCGGGCGACAGCGCCACCAAAGCGCGGGAATACGCCGCGCCGTTCACGGGCTCGCGTTGGATGCTGGCACCGTGCCAGACGTAACCGATGCCCTCCGCTGCGCTCAAAGCATCCAAATCCAGCAGAATCTCCCACTGTGGGGTGTCGTTGTGGTACGCCTCGGGCGTGGTGCGCCGCCACAGCCCGCGCGGATGCTCCGCATCCGTCCAAAAGTTGTAGTAGTAGCCCCCGCTGAGTTGCAGCGTCGGAATGCGCCCATCGGCATCCAGCACCCGGCGCAAATCGGCGCTGATTTCGCTCAAATCACCCAGCGCCACCGCAGTTGCGGCGTTATGCTCAGCCGCCCAAGCCAACGCCTCCGGCGCTTCCACCTCCTCCAACCAAGCGTATGGGTCGGGTGCCGCTGGATTGAGCGGAGTGGTGGGGGTCAGGTTTTCGCTACTCATAGCGCCAAACTCTACTCGCCCCGCACTCGCTCAAACCGCCCCTTTCCAAAAAGAGTCAGCCCCACCTGGAGATGACTAATGATCGTTGCGACACTTGCCCACATGATGGATCAGGACGCCGTTGACACTTTCAAAATGCACACTGTTATGCCTACGGGCTGGTTGGTTGCTGGTAGCCCGTTGCCCGACGACAACGTAGCCAGTGCGCGTGAGGGGCGTTGCGTAGCGTGCGATTAATCGGCTAGTCCGATAATCGCTGGGAGACTACTTTGGATACGCCGTCGGATTTCATGGTGATGCCGTAGAGGGCGTCGGCTATCTCCATGGTGCGCTTTTGGTGGGTGATGATTAGGAGTTGGCTGCGGGTGCGCAGTTCTTCATACACCGTGAGGAGCCGGGTCAGGTTTGTTTCGTCTAGGGCGGCTTCCACTTCGTCAAGGATGTAGAACGGGCTGGGGCGGGCGATAAACAGCGCTAGTAAGAATGCGACGGCAACCAACGAGCGCTCGCCACCGGAGAGCAGCGTTAGGCGCTCCACTTTTTTGCCTGCGGGGCGCGCGGTCACCAACACCCCGGTGTTCAGCATGTCGGCAGGGTCGCTTAAGCTCAGTTTGCCCTTGCCACCGGGGAATAGCTGGGTGAAGATGTCGCCAAAGGCCAGCGCTACATCGTTGAACGCCGCCGCAAACGCCTCCTGCACCTTGGTGTCCACCTCGGTGATGATGTTCAGCAAATCTTTACGGGTAGCTTTGATGTCCTCCACTTGGGTGGCGAGATACGTATGGCGAGCGTTGAGCGCTTCAAACTCCTCCAGCGCCAACGGGTTTACGGTTCCCAACACCATCAGGTCATTCTCTGCTTGTCGGGCGCGTTTCAGCTGCGCTTCGCGGACGTATTTAAGCGGCGGTTTCGGCTCTGCCCCGGCGGCTTCCTCTTCCGGCGTGAGCAGCACCGGCACCAACTGGTCGGGGCCATACTCGGCGAGCAGGGTTTCCGTATCGAGCCCGAACTCCACCAGCGCGCGCTCCGCCAACCCCTCTAGGCGTAATTTCCGTTCCACTCGGAGCATCTCACCTTGGTGCGCACCCGCCACCAACTTATCCAGTTGCACGGTGGCCTCATGCACCTTGGCGCGCGCAGCCCCCAACTGGGTTTCGGCAGCGCTCCGATTCTCCTCCGCGCTCCGCCGCTCCGTCGCGGCAAGCTCGCGGGTGGCCTCTATTAAAGAGAGCAGATACGTAGCCCCGGCGTGTACGGCGCGCGCCACCCGCGCCTGCTGCACCGCCTGCTCCCGGCGCTCCGCAGCCGCCGCTTGCGAGACACGCTCCGCCCGCGCAGCGTTAGCGAACGCCGCCGCCCGCTCGGTGGCGAGCCGTAACCGTTCTTCGGTGCTGCGCAACGCCAACCGGGCTTCCATCTCCAACCGGTTAGCGTTCCGGGATTCCTCCACCAACCGGTCGCGTTCCGTAGCGTCCGGCTCGCCGGTGTCGCCCTCAGCTTTCGCCGCCGCCACTCGCCTAGTCACCTGCAACAACCGCTGCTCATCGGATGCCCGACTGCCGGTCACCATCTCAATATCTACAGCAGTTTCGGCTAATACGGTCTCCGCGCTCTCCAAATTGTGCGACAGGATGGCGAGACGCTGCTCGTGCGCGGCGTAACTGGCTCTGGCCGCAGCGAACGCCGTCTCCGCAGCCGCAACCGCATCGCGGGTCAGCGCGGTTTCGGCTTCCAACACTGCGTGCGCGGACTCCAACTCATGCAGCACCCGTTCCGCTTCATCCAACTCGGCTTGCGCATCCTGCAGTGCCGCCGCCACCTCAAGTGACGAATCCAAACCGCTTCCGACTACGGCAAACCAATCACTTAACAGCTCTCCTTGCCGCGTTACGGCGATAACCCCCGGATGTTTAGCGATTACGGCAGCCGCAGCGTCCAAGTCGGCCACCGCTACGTAACCGTCCAACAACCACGAGACTGCCCCCGCCAATGCACTGTCGGTTTTCACCAAATCCGCTAACCAAGTAGCGCCCGTAGGTGCTGTTCCCCGCTTGGGCGCCGCCACCGCGCCGCCAAAAACTAATCTGGTGGGTTGCCCGCCACTCCCCGCAGCTTTGAGCGCTTTCACGCCTTGACTACGGGTGCCGCCGGTGGCGGCATCGGCGTACTGCCCCAAAGCGGCAGCCACCGCGCGCTCCCAGCCGCGCTCTACCCGTAAATCTTCACCCACCGGGTGATTGAACCCCTCCAGTTGGTCGGCAGCACGCAGCGTTTGGCGTAACACCGACACCCGGCCACCAAGTGCCGCCGCCACTTTGTTGGCCTCTGAGAGCTTCCCAGCGGATTCGCGCAGCACCGCCGCGTGCTCCTCGACAGCAGCGCGGCACCCAGCTAGCTCATTTTGGGATACGGCTAGCGCCTGCGACACCGGCAGGGTGAGCGCGGCGGCAGTGTCCAACTCAGCTTTTGCAGCGGCGGAACGCGCCATCGCATCCTCGGCGCGTGCTGCCAACCGCTCTGCTTCTTCCGACCCAGCATCCAAGCGGGCTTGCAGTGCTGTGGCCTGCGCCAACAGCCGTGACAAGCCATCACGCCGGTCAGCGGCGGCTTTGCGCGCTGCAGCGTAGGCGGCTTCGGCGGCCACCAACTCGCCAGCAATACGGGCGTGAACGCGCTCAGCTTCCGCTAACGCTTCCGCATCCTGCGTCACTGCCAACTCCAACTGCTGCTGCTCCAACAGGGCGGTTGCAGCATCAGCATCCAGCGCCGCTAGGTCGCGCCCGGCGAGCGGCAACTGTTGCTGTTCGGCGGTTCGGAGCCGCTCAGCGGCGATAGACCCAGTGGCAGCAACGCGCTCCCTAAGCCCCGATAGCTCATACCATGTCTCTTGCGCCGCAGACAGCGCGGGCACCGCCGCAGCTATCGCAGCTTCGGCGGCCACCTCAACGGCACGCGCCGCTTCCAATCTGGCCTCGGCAGCGGCTCGCGCCGTATTCAACTCGGCCTCACCAGCCAACTCAGTCTCAAACTCTGCTACGGCACGGGCTAAATCATCGGCCAACAGCCGCGCTTTAGCGTCGCGTAACTCCGCTTGAATCAACTGCGCTCGCCGCGCCACCTGCGCCTGCCTACCCAGCGGCTTGAGCTGCCTGCGTACTTCACTAATCAAATCGGTGAGCCGCTCCAAGTTGTTTTGCGTGGCCGCTAACTTGCGCTCCGCGCGCTCTTTGCGCCGCCGATGCTTCAACACCCCCGCCGCTTCTTCAATGAATACGCGGTGCTGCTCGGGGGTGCCGGAGAGGATGGCATCCAACTGCCCCTGCCCGACGATGACGTGCATCTCGCGCCCCATCCCGGTGTCGGAGAGCAGTTCTTGTACGTCAAGCAGCCGTACCGCCTGCCCGTTGATGGCGTATTCACTACCCCCGTTGCGGAACAGGGTGCGCGAGACTTTCACCTCGGAGTAGTCGATGGGTAGCGTGCCGTCGGAGTTGTCGATGATGAGCGTCACTTCGGCGCGCCCGAGCGCTGGGCGGCTGGAGGTGCCTTGAAAGATGACGTCACTCATCTGCCCACCGCGCAGGCTTTTCACGCCCTGCTCCCCCATCACCCACGCCAGCGCATCCACGATGTTCGATTTGCCGGAACCGTTGGGGCCGACGATGGCGGTGATGCCCGGCTCAAACGCCAGATGGGTCGCCGACGCAAACGACTTGAACCCTTTCAAGGTCAGCGCTTTTAGGTACACGTCGGTCAGCTCCAAAGTTTGCGAAAACTAGCTCAGTCAGAATGCCAGTCTACGGGTTTTACGGCGTTGGTGCGTCACTGCGCTCCCGTTTCCGAAACGCCCACAACTTGTTTATTACGAAGTTGACTGGGGTGGAAACCAAGACCCCAAACAACTGCGCCCACAACTCCCGCGAGCGCCAAGTGCCTATCGTCTCAAAAGGCGGGTCGGGCAGATAAATCGGAGACTGGGGGTGCGTAAACAGGATTTGCAGCACTAACCCGATGACAGCGGCTATCGCACCCGCGCCGAGGAAAGGCCAAAAATCGCGCCACCAGGCTCGCCCGGTGCGCTCAAACGTGATACGGCGGTTAAGGCAGTAGTTCCAAACGTTGGCGACTAGGAACGATACGATGAACACCACGTTGCGATAACGTATCCAAAAGTCGGTGCCGGGGATGTTGATGAGTGGCTGGTTGGCGTATTCTGGGCCGCCGTGCATCCGGTGTAATAACACCATGACTAGCATGTTTACCAGCACCCCAGAGCCGCCCACCAGCGCAAACTTGATGAACTGATACGCAAGCTGCTTCAGCCCCCCCGGTTGCGAGCCATCCAGCACGGTTGTTGGCGACTCACCGAGCGGGGGTTGGGTGCGTAAGTCGGGGTTCACAGCCGTTCACCCTACCAGCAACGGTTGACAAGTGGAACAAAAATACGAAGAACGCCCCGCAAATGGGTGCCGCTGGATGGGCGCGCCACAGTTATCGCAGGGTTCGCCCTCGCGTCCATACACGCGCAGTTGCCGTCCGAAGTAGCCGGAACTGCCGTCTACCCCGACGTATAGCGCATCGAAACTGGTACCGCCTGCCGCAATCGCCGCCAGCAACACCTGCCGTACCGCGTGCAACAACTGTTCAAGGGCGGCGGTGCCTAGGGCGTGCGCCGGGGTGTCGTAGCGGATACCTGCGCGCCACAACGCCTCATCGGCGTATATGTTGCCGATGCCAGAGATTACGTGTTGGTCTAGCAGTATCCGTTTGATAGCGGAGCGCTTTTGGGAGATGATACGCACCACCTCCGCTTGGTCGAACGCCGTATCGAGCGGGTCGAGCGCGATGTGCGCCACCTCCGGCGGCAGCGTGGCACCCCCTAGCGACACCGCCAAACCCCCAAACATCCGCTGGTCTACGAAACGTAAATCTTGGTCTGCATCCAACCGCATGATTACGCGCGTATTGCGCAGCAGCGGCGCGCTGGGGTCATCCACTCGAAACTGCCCGCTCATCCCTAGGTGTGCCAGCAGCGCGTCACCGTCAGCAAACGGCAACCATAGGTATTTACCGCGCCGAGCTGGCACCCCAAACACCCGCCCCACTAGGGTTTTTGCGAAATGTTCTGCCCCGCCCACATGGCGGCGTATCGGGCGTTCATGCAGCACCACCACCTCGGTGATGGTACGCGCCGTGATGTGCGCCGCCAGCCCGCGCCGGATAGTTTCAACCTCTGGAAGCTCAGGCATCGCTACGTTGACCTGCCGAAGCCCTACCGAAAAACTTAATTCTCGGCACTGTAACCCTCAGCGCTCAACGCCCTAGCGGCGTTCTCAGCGGCGATCTGCTCGGCGTGTTTTTTGCTGTGCCCGCTGCCGGACTCGAAACTGCGCGCGCCAATCAGCACCCGCGCCGTAAAAACTTTGTCGTGGTCGGGGCCAGACTCGCTCACTTGATAGCTGATGCTCCCCAAAGCGTTCACCGCCACCAACTCTTGCAGGGCGGTTTTCCAATCCAACCCGGAGCCCAACTCCACCGCCTCATCCACTAACGGTTGGAATACGGCATCCACCAAACGCCGGGCACCAGCAGGTTCAGTGATGTAGGCGGCGCCGATGAGCGCCTCCATCGTATCGGCCAGAATGGAGGTTTTGTTGTCGCCGTGGGTGAAAACCTCGCCTTTGCCCAGTTTCACCATCGCGCCGACGTCCAGCCCGCGCGCCACATCCCCCAAACTGACAGCGCTGACCACGGCGGCGCGCAGTTTTGCCAGCCGCCCCTCGGGGAAATCGGGGTAAGCCCGATAGAGATATTCGGTGACTACGACGCTCAACACAGCGTCGCCTAGAAACTCTAAACGCTCGTTGTTGGGAATCTGCCCATGTTCATACGCATACGAGCGGTGCGTCAGCGCAAGGTCGAGTAACCCCGGCTCAATTCGTACACCCAGGTTCTCCAGCAGTTCTAAAAAGTTAGACACTTCACGCCGGGAACGAGCTAGGCCTCGATAGATACGACCTGCCGCAGCTTGCCTTTAGTGCCGTACTGTCCGCACTCCGGGCAGACCGTATGGGACGGATGCTTAGCTTTGCAAGCCGGGTTGGCGCACTCGGTCAGGGTAATCGGCGCGGCCTTGAACTGCGAGCGCCGCGAACGGGTATTGCTGCGAGACATTCTGCGCTTCGGAACTGCCATTACTCTCTCCTTAACCTTTACGCCACTAGTGCGCACACCAACTGGGTAATCTTACTCCGCACTCGCCCCGCTTGCCAACCCCGCTGTGTAGCACCTGGTTTATGCGTGTAAATGATTGTAGACGATACGGTGGGTGCTTGGGCGCACTCAGGCTCACCCCTCCTCCGCCAACCCCCAGCTAAACCCCCGTTAGTCAAGACATAACGTATTTCTGCAAGGAAAATGGCACTAAAATCCGTTGCGCTAGGGTGCATTACGGTTCTGGACTGTCCATTATGCGGATGGGATTTGGTAAATACGGGGATTGCTGCTTGACTCTCTGGTAATAACGCAATATAAATGTTGCTAAATACCTTACGGCTGTGAGTTGCGGGTATGGGTGCGGATAGAGCGCATGGAATGTTAGGCAGTAGAAAGTTGGGGAATGACTAAGAATCGGGTGCTGGGCGCGGGCGCGCTGGTTAGTATCGTCGCCGCGCTGCTGGTTTTCTTCCTAGTGCCTACTGGCGCTGATACGACCTCCGAGACCAAAGCGACGAGGACATCCGTAGCCACCGAGATGAACACGGGGCTTGATGAGGCCGCGCGGCTGTTCGATGCCGGGGAACTTGCGGCGGCGAAAGACAGCGTAAACGACGTTTACTACGGTTTTTATGAGGCTAAAGGGTTTGAGAAAGTGGTGATGGCGCACGTCAGTGGGTCCTCAGCCACGCAGGCCGAGACGGAGTTCGGGGTCATCAAAAAGGCTATCTCTGCTGGCCAATCGGGGGCGAGTGAGGTACACGCCCACATCGACGCGCTGCAACAACTGCTGCTGGAACAGGCGCGCGCCCTAGATGGGCCTACCCCCAGTTTCACGCAGCTGTTCGTAAACGCCCTTATCATCCTGCTACGTGAGGGCGTAGAAGCCATTTTGGTGCTAGGTGCCATCATTGCGTATCTGGTGAAATCTGGCCAACGGGAGACCCTGCCCACCATCTATGCGGGCGCAGGGTTCGCCATCGCCGCCTCCATCGGGCTGGCCGTCGCCATCAACGCCATCACCTCACTCGCTGGGGCTAGTCAGGAAGTGATTGAGGGCGTAACCATCCTCACCGCCGTGGTCATGCTCATCTGGGTCTCCAACTGGATTGCGCAGAAAGCGAGCGCGGACGCTTGGACGGCGTATATCAGAGCGCGCACCGAATCCTCGCTGACTTCGGGTTCCATCACGGCGCTGGCGGCGGTGAGCTTCCTCGCCGTATTCCGGGAGGGGGCCGAGGTCATCCTGCTATTTCAGGCGTTACGGATGCAGGCCGGTGCGCTCACCGCCCCGCTGTGGCTCGGCGCAGGCGTGGGGTTCCTCGCCCTCATCGTGGTATACGTTGCCATCAGGCTGTTGGCGATACGTATCCCGCTAAAGCCATTCTTCCTAGTCACCTCCGTATTGCTCGCCCTCATGGCGGTGAGCTTCACCGGTTCGGGCATCGCAGAGTTGCAGGAAGGCGACGTACTGCCCACCACCTTGCTCCCCGGAGTGCCGCAAATCGACTGGCTGGGCATCCACCCCACTGTGGAAACCCTCAGCGCCCAAGGGATAGTGCTGCTGGTGGTCGTCGGCTTGGCGCTACGGGCGGCGCGCAGCATCAACAAGCCAGCCGTTTCAGATTCCACGCCAGCAGCAAACCCAACCCCACCGGACGTATCACAACCGGATTCAGCGCTGGCAGCGGCCACGCCCACCCCAGAAAACCTAGCGAACTTTTCGTAAACCCAACAAAAAACAACCCCAAAAGGAGATAACAAATATGAAAACCCCCACCAAAGCCGCCATCTTAGGAATCGCGGCTGCCCTGCTGTTTGGTTTGAGCGCCTGTAGCGGAGACGACACAACGCCGACAAACACCACTACCACAACGTCCGATGCAGGGAACGTCCCCGCGCCGGATGACCCAGATGCCGCCGGTTTTGAGGAGTTCCCCATCGGCGACCCGCTGAGCCTATTCCCGCTGGAAGTAGCCGCCGTATATTTCCAACCCGTTGATATGACTCCGGCTGGCATGGGGCTCTCGGCTGCCGAATCGGATATGCACATCGAAGCTGACATCTCCGCTGCCGCCGGTAACGAACTCGGTTACGGTGTCGGCGATTTCGTCCCCGGTTTAACAGTTGACTATACGATTACGAACACCGCCAACAATGAGGTAGCTGCCGCCGGAACTTTCATGCCGATGAACGCCTCGGATGGGCCGCACTACGGCGCGAACATCGCCCTGCCCAACGCCGGGGTTTATCTGGTGCGCTTCTCCATCAAATCCCCGGAACACACCGGCACAGTGCTACACACCGACCCCGAAACCGGCGTGACCGGCCGCTTCTGGAGCGAACCCATCGTCGCCGAGTGGGAGTTCAACTACGTCCCCCGCGAGTGGTAATAAAACCCATAGTGAACGCCAGAATATGAACAACATAGCGCAAATCATACGATGTTGAACCAGTTGGTACAGGTGGTCGCCGGAGCCGCCCCCACACTCGCCCTGCTCGCCCTCTTGGGCGCATGGGTGGTGGGTGCGTCCTCCGGCGCCGCCACCTTAAACACCCCTAACCGCAACACCACAGCACTACGCTGGGGCATAGCACTAGGCACCGCAGCAGCGATAACCCTAGCGCTCCTGCGGGAAACCACCCGCCTAATCAACCGGGAACTAGTCACCTTCAGCTCCACTAGCGCCCTGATACTGCTCGAAGTGCTATTGCTCGCGTTCGTTTGGTATCGCACGACAACAGCAAACAAACCCCCGACCGGAATCTCGGCAGGAATCATGGGGGCAGTAGCGGCACTGATAATTTTCACAACAATTCCTAGCGTATTGCTGCAACTCACCGGGTTTTTCGTGCCGGGGCAACCGGTTTTTACCACGGCGACCCTTGGGCGAATCGTTGGGTTTTTGCTGGGGTTTGCGCTTGTTGTGCTTACTGGGATGGCGTTAATACGCGCAGCCGAGAATGCTCCACTGAAGGTTATAACCACTGCACTCAGTGTCGGTATTGGGGTGATGTTGGTTTCACAAGGGGTGACTCTTACTCAAGTGGCGGTGGCTCGTACTTGGTTAAAACTGCCCACTCAGGTTTTCAAGGCGCTGATTTGGGCTATCAATCAGCAGGGCCTCGTATTACTCCCGTTGTTATTGGCTGTTTTACTAGCGCCGCTGTGGTGTTGGCGGGCAAACCGCGCTGGGGCACGCGCTGACGCCAGCGGCGACCCAAAGGCGCGACTCGCCAAAGCTGCCGCAAGGCGGCGGCTGAATGCGGCGAAACTGGGGCTGTTCGGAGTCGCGGCCATCCTGTTTACGGTAACTGCCGGGGCGGCAATCGCCAACCACAAGCCAGAGTTATCCGACCCGGAGCCGTATGACATCGTTGGGACGCAGGCGATAGTCCCACTGGAAACCGTAAATGATGGGCATCTGCACCGCTTCGCATACGAGACGACGAGTGGGGTCACGGTGCGCTTCATCGTGGTACAGAAGAACGCAGTGGCATACGGAGTGGGGCTAGATGCTTGCGAAATCTGCGGCCCCACCGGTTATCTTGAGCGCGCCGGACAGATTATCTGTCGGCTCTGCGACGTGGTGATGAACATCGCCACCATCGGATTCCGCGGGGGTTGTAACCCGATTCCGCTGGAGTACACCATCGTCGATGGAGCGTTAGTCGTAGACCTAGCCGATTTAGAGGCCGCAGCGCCCATCTTTGCTTAAGTTTTCGGTTTGAGTTGAAAAGAAAGCAGGTTTAGCCCACATGTTTTGGCGGCTAATACGCTCGGCACTCACCCGCAGACGCGGGGGGCGAGTGCTGCTTGCCGCCACCACGGCGCTCGGTGCCAGCGTCTCCACCGCGATGCTGGCTGTCATGTTCGACGTCGGTGACAAGGTGAATCAGGAGTTGAGCACCTATGGAGCAAACATCGTAGTGCAACCGCAAAACGCCGCTATTCTGGGACAGTTCTACGATTTGGACACCGGCGTTTCCGCAGGGCCCGGTCTAGCAGAAAACCAAGTCGCCAACGTAAAAACCATCTTTTGGGCGTTCAACATCGTAGCGTTCTCCCCCTTCCTAGAAACCGAAACCATCCTCAACGTTACGAGTGGAAGTGCCCCCCACCCCACCCCAACTGCTAACACCACATCAGATACCACCACCCAAACCACACCAGATACCACCGCTCACACAGCCGAAACCCACAACCAACACTCTCACTCTGACCCCGCACCGGCTAGTACCACCCAGACCACATCAGATACCACCACCCACCAGACAACCGAAACCCAC
>JAITED010000101.1 GCA_031282235.1 Propionibacteriaceae bacterium
AGCCACCAGAGTGAACTCCCTGCGCTGGCATTACCCAGTTCAGGTTCCGTCGGTCGAGAGCTACCTGCTCTCCTCTCAGCCCGTATGTCAACGAGCTCCCGTGTCTCCCCCGATTCTACTGAAATCGTTACGCAGCCACCAACAGGTCGGGGTTTAATGTCTCACGCAAAGCGGCCGTGAACACCGTTTTCAGGCTGGGCTGGCGTAGCGCCGTGACGATGAGGTGCCGCGCCGCTGTTGAAACTGGCATCCCGTCACGTAGTGCGCGCATACTCAACTGGTGAAACTCGTCGCCTGTTAGCCGTATTGACAACACGGTGCCCCGATTAGGATGCGTCACTTGCACACCATCGGGAAGTGGGTCATCCTCATGTGCGAGAGCGTGCTCAACTTCGCTGCGTATCAACTCATCCAGATGCTGATTCATACTGTTCCTCCGTATAGCCTTATATCTTTCGTGTTAGCTTTCCAGGCGCTTGCACCATAAAGCTCTCCACTATCCCTAACCAAAATAATGGTTACCACGAACCCCGCACTGTGTGAATACCCAATCACCCGAAAACTTTCCCCAGTTTTGGAGTTGTAATCGGGGTCAATCAACGTCGCATTCATGTCATAGAACGCTTCTAGCACCCAAGCTAGCGGTATGTCGGTATCTCCAACATGGCGCTTAGACCTGTTGGCAACATGTTCGCCCAGATAACTCCAATCTGGTTCTCCTCTTGTGTCATACATTCTACTACACACATTCTAATTAAAGTTTCCGCAGGTTAAGCGGCGATACGGATACGGCGGAGGTCTAGGGAGGCTAGAGCTTCGGAGATGGAGGCTACTTCTACCACTTTTAGTGAACCTACTGGGCCGGATTTTTCACGGCATCCGGCGGGGACTAGGGCTAACTCGAAACCTAGGCGGGCGGCTTCCGATAGGCGACGCTCTACGTTGGGCACGCGGCGCAGTTCACCGGCTAGGCCGATTTCGCCTAGCGCTATCAGTCGATGGGGGTACGCACGGTCTACTGCGGCGGAGGCTACCGCGACCGCTACCCCTAAATCGGCGCTGGGGTCGGCAACTTTTGCACCTCCAACTGTTGATACGTACACATCGTGTTGGTGCAGCGGCACATGGGCGCGACGCTGCAGCACCGCGAGAATCATCGCTACCCGCCCGGAATCCACCCCGTGACACACCCGCCGCGGCGCTACTTCGGCGGCTACGGGGGCCACTAACGCTTGAATCTCGGCAACCAGCGGACGGCGCCCCTCAATGGTGACGGTGATTGCGGTGCCGGGCACCGGTTCGTCGTGTAACGCGGTGAACAACCCGGACGGGTCGGGCACTTCAACTATGCCTCGTTCCGCCATCTCGAAGCAGCCCACCTCATCAACTGAACCGTACCGATTCTTCACCCCGCGCACCAACCGAAATTGGGTGTGACGGTCGCCCTCAAAGTTCAACACCACATCCACTAGGTGTTCCATGATACGTGGCCCCGCAATCGCCCCATCTTTAGTGACGTGCCCCACGATGACCACCGCCATCCCGCTCGACTTCGCCGCCCGCACCAGCGTCGCCGTCACCTCGCGCACCTGAGACACCCCGCCCGGTGCTCCCTCCACCTCGGCGCATCCGATGGTTTGCACCGAATCCACCACTAACAGCGTGGGACGCAACTGTTCCACATGCCCCAACACCGTACTCAAATCGTTTTCAGCGGCGAGATAGAGCGAATCCGCCAGCCCGCCGGTGCGCTCCGCTCTAAGCCGCACCTGCGCCGCTGATTCCTCTCCGGTTACGTATAACGCCACTCGCCCCTGTGCTGCCCAGCGCGCTGCCACGTTGAGCAGCAGCGTGGATTTGCCCACCCCCGGTTCGCCCGCCAACAGCACCACCTCACCGGGCACCATGCCGCCGCCCAGCACCCGATCCAGTTCGCCAACCCCCGTTAAAGTGCGCAAATACGCCTCGGGTGCCACCTCGTTAATCGGCAACGCGCGACTCATCGGCACACTGGACGCCACAGTTTTCAGTTTCGGCGCCCCAACTTCGGCTAGCGTCCCCCACGCTTGACATTCTCCGCAGCGCCCCACCCAGCGGGCACTCTCCCACCCGCACTCCGAACAGCGGTACTGCACATTATTCTTTCCCATGCCTAAAACGCTACAAGGCAGGTCTGACATTTTTTGATGCGCCAATTTAGCGGAACTGACGGGCGAGTTCTATACGTATTGCAGCTGCGGGGGTGTTTGCTACGTAACTGCCGGGGTGGGCATCGGTTCGCCTGCGGCTTCCAAATCTTTAGACATACGTAATACGAAACTGCTTAGGAACACCAAAGTGCCGGTCGCTATCAGCAGGTACTCTATCTTCACAACGTCGCTTAGTGGCCCGAACAGCAACATGCCAATCGGCGTAGCTAGGCTGTTTACCATCATCACTAGGCTAAATATCCGTCCCATTATCTGCGGGTCAATTTTTGTTTGTAAAACTGTTGCTATCGGAGTGTTGAAAAATGGGACAGTTACGCCACACAACACCATCACCGTTAGATATATCGCAAAGTTCGAGATTACCCCGAACAGCACCATCGTCGCACCGAACACGAGACAGGCCAGTATCACAGTGTGAACCCGGTTTCGGAAACCGCCCCACGCCGAAACCGCCACCCCGCCCAGCACCATCCCCAACGAAAACAGCACCTCAATCGCTGTGAGCCGCCACACGTCGTTGCCGAAAGTGCGGGAAACTTGCAGCGGGGTGAGCATCGAGGCCGGGGTCATGCTGACACAGAAAAACGCCAAATAGCCGAACAGTATCTTCAACCATGTGGTGTGGGCGATGTAGCGTAATCCTGTCTTGAGGTCGTCGAAATACGCACGTATTCCGTTCGCGGTCTTGGTGCGCTCTAGGGGCGGCACATGTACACAGAAAAATACCACCGCGATGCCGATAGCCGCTGTGACTACGTCAATAAAGAAGATGTATTTAATCGGCATGACCGTCAACAGTGCGCCGGCGAGCATCGGGGAGGCGAACATGGTAATCGAATGCGCCATGCTCTGAATCCCGTTGAAACGCATCAGGTGTTCCGTAGGCACCAACTGGGGGGTTAGGGCGCTGGCCGCCGGGGACTGGATGCCCTGCCCGAATCCGCGCACTGCGACCACCACCAACATCAGCAGCATGTTTTCGTTGCCCATCAGAAACAGCACGGCGAGCAGCAGTGTAACTAG
>JAITED010000036.1 GCA_031282235.1 Propionibacteriaceae bacterium
CTTCGATTGCTTTTACGCTTCCTAAATCCTGCAGAACGCCAAATCCGAAATCTCGTGTGAATGTATCGAGAGTTTCTAACCAATCGCGCATGTACATCGGTTCCTGCCGGGATGCTCTCAACTCTGCCATATCAAAGAAAGCGTTTACCATGCGGCGGAGCGCGAACAACTCCTTTTCGCTCAGGTAGTTCTTGGCGATGGTAATCTCGCTTTTCACGGGGCGGTTGCCTTTAAACGTCGTCAATCCCATGAATGGCAGTTCGGCGTTGGCGCGGGCGAACACAATTTCGCTTGCCGTGTGTCCGCTGACGGCGTAATGCAGTTTGTTCTGTACGATTCTGAAAAACTTTATGGTTTCAGGCATAGATGCGTTGTAGTCAAGGCTCGTTGCGTATAGGTCAAGAACTTGACGATACAGCACCTTTTCGCTGGCGCGAATGTCGCGGATACGTTCTAGGAGTTCTTTCCAATACGTGCCACCGCCCATGTTTTTTAAGAACTCGTCATTCATCGCGAAACCTTTTTGGAGGTATTCGTGGAGTACTGCGGTTGCCCATTGTCTGAACTGCGTAGCTTGCGATGACCTCACGCGGTAGCCGACAGCGAGAATGGTGTCAAGCGAATAAAGCGTAACTGGTTTGTCTGAATTTGCAATTTGCAGATTTTGCAAATTGCTTTTTTCAGAAAGTTCACCTTCGGCGAATATGTTCTTAATATGCCGCGAAACAACGCTGACACTTCTCCCGAACAACTGCGCAATTTGCGCTTGGGATAACCACAGCGTCTCACCGGCTATGCGACAGTCAACCTTGATCGCGCCATCGGCGGATTGGTAGATGATGATTTCAGATGTCATAGCCCAGCGCTCCCAACCGGTTGCGGATTTCGTCTTCTAACTCGCGGGAATGCTGGAACATCTCGGAGAGTTCGCCTGTCAAGCGCGCCATTTTTTCTGCGAAAGGTTCACCGTCGTCCAACTGTTCCTCGATGCCTACGTAGCGACCGGGCGTGAGAACGTAGTCCTGTTTGGCGATCTCGGCTGTGGTTACGGCGGCACAGAAACCTTTCACGTCCTCCAATGTTCCGGCGTTGAACTCCTGGAAAGTGGTGGCAATTTTGGCGATGTCACAAGTTGTTAGTTCTCGCAGACGACGGTTGACCATCGTGCCCATTTTGCGGGCATCAATGAATAGCGTTTTACCTTTTTGCGTTTTGTTCCGGTTGATAAACCATAGCGACACTGGGATTTGCGTGGTATAGAACAACTGCGTGGGCATAGCGATGATGCCCTCCACCAGGTCATACGCTACGATTCTGCGTCGAATGTCGCCCTCACCTCCGGTTTGAGAAGACAGTGAGCCGTTAGCGAGCACCATTGCTATTTTGCCATTCGGCGCTAGGTGATAAATCATGTGTTGCAGCCACGCAAAGTTGGCGTTACCTGTGGGCGGTAAACCGTATTGCCAGCGTGGATCATCATCCAGAGCGCCATCGTTCCAATTAGAAAGATTGAACGGCGGATTGGCGAGAATAAAGTCAGCTTTCAACGTCGGGTGCAGGTCGCTATGGAACGTGTCAGCGCTGTGGTCACCGAGATTCGCCTCAATGCCACGAATGGCGAGATTCATTAGTGCCATTTTGCGAGTGGTTGGGTTGGCATCTTGACCATAGATTGACAAGTTGCCGATGTTTCCGCTGTGACTATCTACAAACTGTGTAGATTGTACGAACATCCCGCCGGAGCCGCAGCATGGGTCGTACACCCGCCCCTGATACGGTTGCAGAACCTCAACAAGAGTGCGTACCACACAGGACGGCGTATAGAACTCCCCAGCGCGTTTACCCTCCTGCTCCGCAAACTTAGCGAGGCAGTATTCGTAGGCACGTCCCAAGATGTCCTTGTCAGTTCCGTGTTCTATCATCGAAATGTTAGTGAATAAGTCAACAACCTCACCGAGACGACGTTTATCCAGTTCACTACGGGCATAGTTTTTGGGCAAAATGTCTTTCAACCGTTTATTTTCCTTTTCAATCGCTCGCATTGCGTCGTCAATAACTAGGCCGATTTCTTCCTTATGTGCCGCGGCAGCGATGACACTCCAACGCGCTGACTGTGGCACAAAAAACACCCCCACTTCGGTGTAGGCATCTTTATCCTCCACATCGTCAGCTTCAGCTTCCAGTTCATGGTAACGCTCTTCGAACTTGTCCGAGATGAACTTTAAGAAGATAAGTCCCAACACAACGTGCTTGTATTCCGCAGCGTCCATGTTGCCGCGTAGGATGTCCGCTGCCGCCCAAATCTGCTGCTCAAAGCCGATTGTTGCCGTGTTGTTCCCCTGTGTTCCAGCCATTTAGTTCACTTCGTCCTTTCGTGATTCATCAGTTAGATACATGTTAGTGGCTTCTGCAGGGTTGAAAGCGGACGATTTGATGCCAGATGTGAAAAGCGCAGTACGGATATCAGTGGGGACTTAAGCTACGAACGTAACGATATACGTAACATAATGGATACGCTGGGGACGTAGCATAGACGCAAAGCTGGGTCATGAAAAGCTGGTAAAGAGTTGTGAAAAGGGGTACGGATGGAACAGACGCTTATCATCGGCGTCGTTGGGATAATCGCCGTGGTTTTGGTTACTTCGCTGGCACCGCGAGTGGGGGTGGCGGCACCGTTGATGCTGGTGCTGCTGGGTATCGGGGTGAGCTTGCTGCCGGTGGTCGAGCCGATAGAGATTGATCCGGAGTTGGTGTTGGGCGGGATGCTGCCGCTGCTGCTCTACTCCACGGCGGTGAACACGCCGCTGATGGAGTTTCGCCGCGACCTGCCCACTATCTCGGTGTTTGCGGTGCTGCTGGTGGTCGCTTCCGCGGTGGGGGTCGGATTTTTGTTGGTGTGGATGTTTCCCGTGCTGCCGTTGGGGGTGGGCATCGCCGTCGGGGCCATCGTATCGCCGACGGACGCGGTAGCCACCACAATCGTCAGGCAATCCGGGGTGTCGCACCGTATCGTGACGGTGCTGGAGGGGGAGGCGCTGTTCAACGATGCCTCCGCGCTGGTGCTGTTGCGCTCCGCAGTCGCGGCGGTGTCGGCCAGCTTCTCGTTCTGGGACATCACGTTGGATTTCTTATACGCGGTGCTGGTCGCGGTGGGTATCGGCTTGGCGGTGGGTTATCTCAACTTAGCGGTACGCCGCCGTATCACGCAGATGCCCTCCAGCGTGGCGTTCTCGCTAGTGGTGCCGTTTGTCGCGTTCTTGCCCGCCGAGCATCTCGGTGCGTCTGGGTTGGTGGCTGCGGTGGTGGCAGGGTTGGTTACCGGGGAACACACCGCTAAACATCTGCCTAGTGAGGTGCGGATTGCGGAGCGTACCGTGTGGCGCACCGTCGAACTGATTTTAGAGAGCGCCATCTTCTTGCTGATGGGGCTGCAACTGTTCGCCCTGCATGAGGACGCGGTGCGCACCCACCAAAACGAATGGTTGGCGCTGCGCTTAGGTGTTGCCGCTGCGGTGCTGGTGATTGTTATACGTATCGTATTCGTCGCCGCGTCGGTGTGGTTGCTGGCCAGACGCACCAAACGGATGGGTGATAGGCGCGAGCAGTTAGACCTGTTGCAGAAATGGTTGGACGAAGTGGGGGTGCTGCCGACTCCGACATCGCCCCTGACATCGACTTCGACTCCGAGAACCCCTGGTAGGCGGGTGAGAGCTTTAAGAAACGAGCGCATGGGCAGGTTCCGCTCCATGGCTGAGCGGCGTAAAGCCGATTTAGACTACCTAGCCGCAGAACAGTTCGGTTGGAAAGATGGTGCGGTGCTGGTGGCTGCCGGGATGCGCGGGGCTATCACGCTGGCCGCCGCCCAGTCGTTGCCGTATTGGACGCCACACCGTTCACTGTTGATTCTGACCGCATTCGTGGTAGCGGCGGGCACATTGCTGCTACAGGGCGGCACCTTGGGGATGTTTGTGAAGGCGTTGCATCTACCCCCGCGTGACTCCAGCGCTGATGCGGCGTTGTTCGCACAGTTGCGCTCTGCGCTCAGTGAGGCGGCGTTGGAGGGGTTAGAGTCCGGGCGGTGGCGGCGCGCAGACGGCTCCGAGTTCTCTGCTACCGCAGTGCAGGCCGCCCGCGAGTTGGTCGAAACGGCTGCCCGCGCTGCGGATGAGTCCTCCCGCACCTATCAAAATACTGAGGTTGGCGAGCTGCGGCTAGAGATTATAGAAGCGCAACGCACAGAACTGTTACGTATCCGCGACTTGGGCACTTTCCCCAGCGAACTGTTGGAGACCAAGCTGTTGCAGTTGGACGCTGACCAAATTGGCGTGGAGCTGCGGCTGCGTTGACCATCTGGCAACGCCTGAAACGCAACGGTTTGCCGCACTGCTCGCCTAGCGCCCGTAAAACGATTGTTTTTAAGAAAAACAATTAGGCGTATAAAGAGGGGGTAATCGTATCAACAATTGACAATCATGGATTTGGTGTAGCAAACTACTAGCATGTACGAAGAAGTGCAAGCGGCAACAAGTACTCCCACTGCGATAGGGAGAGGCATACTGCACGCCACAAATCTGGAACGTGTTGTGCAGGCGCTCGCATTTTATGGGCCATGCACCCAGGCCGAACTGTCCCGGGCAGTCGGGCTGTCGCGGGCTGGGATGCACATGATTGTGCACGAGTTAGCGGAAACCGGGCGGTTAGAGATTCTGCCGGGGCCCACTAAGCGGGATACTACGATAAAACTGGTAGCCAACTCCGGGCGTTATATCGTGCTTGATTTGGGGCACCGCAGTGTGCATGGCCGCTTAGTCGATTTTTCCCGCAAGGCTTCGTATGACCTCGCGGAGACCATCACCGGTGGCCAGCATCACGCACATGATTTAGCCGCCATCGGTCGGGTAGTGAATGGCTTGACCAAACAGGCAGGCATCGAGCTAGAGGCCGTTGACAACGTGGTGGTCACGCTGCACGCCCCCATTGATGCGGGCGGCATCGTCTCACCGTCCTCAATCACCCCGGATTGGGCAGGGTTGAATCCGAGAGAAATCATCTCGTCGTATCTGGACAAAGACGTGATTGTGGAGAACGACGCGAACGCTGCGGCTATCGCGGAGTGGGCTTGGGGTGCTGGGCGCGGCTCCAACTGTTTCGTATACGTCAAGACGTCACAGGGTGTGGGTGCGGGCATCGTATTAAACGGACAAGTGTTCCGCGGGGCTACCGGGATAGCTGGCGAAATTGGTCATATCGTCGTGGAGCCGCACGGCCCGCTCTGCAACTGCGGGAATCGGGGTTGCCTGTCTGCGGTGGCTTCGGGGCAGGCGATACTGGCACAGTTTGACCTGATTCATGACGCTCCGAGTTCCCTACATGAGCTAGTGGATCGCGCTTTGGCGAACAACCCGGTGGCATCGCGGGTCATCGCGGAGGCGGGGCACCATCTCGGAGTGGCGTTGGCACACGTTATCGCAATTCTGGGGCCAGACCGGGTAGCCATCGGCGGTGAGTTCGCCCGGGTTGGCAAGCCACATCTGGATGCGATACAGGCCACCGTCGCCGAGAGAACGGTGCAAGCTGTTTCGGTCGCCACCACGATTACCCACGGGCTGATTGAGGACTCGCCATCGCTGATGGGCGGGTTGTTGTTGGCCATGCGTACCAAGAATCAGGCTTTGAGCGTAATCCCCGACTGGATTGGTCAGGGGGGCAAGAAGCCATCCGGACGGAAACCCAAAGGCGGGGCCAACCGGAAAAAATAGCAACCGGAAGGAGACATCGTGCGCGATGACTACGTATTTTCCGACGCCGATTACCTTGAGTTGTGCCAACGTTGGTCCACTCGGGGCAAGTGGGGGGGTAGCTTAAGCCGGCTAATGCGGTAGTTTTCAACCATGGCTGTGGTGGCTACGGTGTATGGGGCTGGTGCGGTGAATGGAGTTGAAGCTTCCAGTGTCGGTAATAGTGAGGTGACGGAACCATGATTGTTGATGTAACGGGCATCATTTTTGATTTGGATGGCGTGTTGGTGAACACCGCCGCTTACCATTTCGAGTGTTGGCGGCAGTTGGCGGCGGAGTTCGGTAAGCCGTTCACCCCCGACCAAGGTGAGGGCGTGAAAGGTGTCAGCCGCGAGGACGCGCTGGCGTATGTGCTTGAAGTGTGCGGTATCGAGGTGGCACCGGAGCGCACCAAAGAGTTAGCGACCTACAAGGACGCGCTGTTCAAGGAGATGATTGCCAAGTTGACGCCAGCCGCGCTGTTGCCGGGGGCAGCAGAAGCGTTACGGTGGTTGGCTGCGCAGCGTATCCCGGTGGCGTTGGCGTCGTCGTCTGCGAATGCTAGGCAGATTCTTGCCCGTACCGGAATCACTGCCTACTTCGATGTCATCGTCGATGGTGACATGATTACCCGCACCAAACCAGACCCCCAGATATTTCTGCTAGCTGCAGCGCTATTGGGGTTGGAACCGGCGCGTTGCGTGGTAGTCGAGGATGCGGTTGCCGGGGTCGCTGGAGCATTAGCGGCGGGCTGCAAGGTGATTGGTATCGGTTCACCAACCGTGCTATCTGCCGCCGATTTGGTGGTGCCCGCCGTTGGCCACATCCCATTGTCTGAGATTTTCCGCACCCCATCCCCCAACTTCCCGATAGTTAAGGAGTAAAGATGCAATCCGACTCCCTCTCCTCCCCGCTCACCCACCCCTCCTCCCCATCCCAACTCCAAACTCTCCCCTCCCCCTCCCAACTCACCCCAACTTCCCAAATAGTTAAGGAGTAAAGATGCAGCCCGTACTGAATACGGCGGTGGAACACCGGCTGGCACTGTTGAGTGAGGAAGAACTCGTCGGGCAACTGTTGTGCGTTTATTATCTGAGCCCGACCCCTACAGGTTAGCGGGTTTCGTCTAGGAAACGCTCAACGTCTAGGGCGGCGCGGCAGCCGGTTCCAGCGGCGCTGATAGCTTGCCGATAAGTGGGGTCGGTGACGTCACCGGCAGCGAATACGCCGGGCAGGTTGGTGGCGGTGCCGGGGGCGGCGACTTTGATGTAACCACCGGTGGTTAGCTCCACTTGACCGGCTACCAACTCGGAACTGGGGGTGTGGCCGATGGCCTCAAAGAGCCCAGCTACGGGTAGCTCGCTGGTTTCGCCGGTTACGGTGTCGCGCAGCGTGAGGGCAGCTAGCCGACCATCACCCGAAGCGTCGGTGACTTCGCTGTTCATCAAAGCTACGATTTTCGGGTTGGCGCGCAGTCTATCCACCATGATGTTTGAGGCGCGGAACTCGTCGCGGCGGTGAATGAGCGTCACCTTATCCGCAAAGCGGGACAGGAACGTAGCTTCCTCAATCGCAGTGTCGCCGCCGCCCACCACAGCGACCTCTTTCCCGCGATAGAAGAAACCGTCGCAGGTAGCACACCACGAGATACCTTTACCGGCATACGTGGCCTCTGCGGGAATCCCCAGTTGGCGATACTTCGAGCCCAGCGCCAGAATCACCGACCACGCTTCGTACTCCCCACCCTCGGCGCTCCACACCCGTTTCACTTCATGTGCGAGGTCAACGCGCTCCACATCTTCCGTGATGAACTCGGTGCCAAACCGCTCCGCCTGCGCGCGCATCTGCGCCATCAGCTCCGGCCCGCTAATCCCGTCGGGGAACCCCGGAAAGTTCTCAATCTCGGAGGTGTTGACCAGCATCCCGCCAACGTTCAGTGCGCTCTCAAACAGCAGCGGTTGCAACCCCGCCCGCGCCGCATAAATCGCCGCCGTATACCCCGCCGGCCCCGAGCCGATAATAATAACGTTACGAATCTTCATAGTTACCTCCCAACAATCTAGGAAATCCCATTCTACTTACGTAATAAAGCATGTGGCAGTGGGTGGAGTGCTTCTCCCCCCGTCATGGCTAGCGCGTAGCGCGTATCCCTTCCCCGTCATGCTGCGCGGAGTGAGCGTAGCGTATC
>JAITED010000040.1 GCA_031282235.1 Propionibacteriaceae bacterium
TCTACAAAATATGAGCGAAAGCGCCATCATCAAAAGTACAAACATTGCCACATATGGAACAACACAGCAAGGTTTGACAGAGAGATATAGAATTTTTGAAAAGAAAATCGGTATTGACAAGGCGATTGCCCAAGTGAACGCCACCGAAGCAGGCACATCGGGGTCGTTCGGGTTGGGCGGTTCCTCGCCGGTGAGCGCACCCCAAGCGGCTTGCACTACCCGCTGCGCTAACATGCTGGCCAGCATCCCCACTCCGGCCACCGCTATCTTGTCACTCATCGCCATGATGTACCTCCTAAACCTCAAGTCTAAACCAGCATTCGGACACACTGCGTGCGTCGTCCTTTAGCCGCCATGCCATTTGGAGCGCGCGCGAGAGGGTGGGGTGGGTGGGGTGCGTGGTGAGTGAACTCAGCTTCAGTTGGTGAGCGTTGGCAACCCTAAAGTACTCGGCTTGCCGTAGGCTGGGCTCGTGCAAGTTCGGATACGCAGGCTGGATGCGGAGCTTCCGTTGCCCCAATACGCTCATGCGGACGACGCGGGGGCAGATTTGGTGAGCGCAGTTGATGTGGTGCTGGCGCCGGGGGAGCGGGCGCTGGTGCCGACCGGCATCGCACTGGAGATTCCTGCGGGATACGCGGCGTTCATCCATCCCCGCTCCGGTTTGGCTGCGCGCCACGGGCTCAGCATCGTCAATACGCCGGGGACGGTGGACGCTGGATACCGGGGCGAAATCAAGGTGTGTCTCATCAACCTTGACCCCAACACGCCGATTACGCTGGCGCGCGGCGACCGTATCGCGCAGTTGGTGATACAGCCGGTGGTGCAAGCCCAATTCGTAATCGTCGATGAACTGAGCGCCACAGAGCGCGCCGCTGGCGGCTACGGTTCCACCGGCGGCTGGGGCGCGAACCTAAACTAAAGACGTATGCAATACGAACTCAATACGAACAGAGCTGAGCAGAAACAGAAAGGCCAGATGATGACTGACGACGCGCTACCGCAGGATTCAGATTTCCCGGAGTTCCCGGAGTTCCCGGAGTTCCCTGATTCCCCGGAACTTTCCGAGTTCACCGATGACATGTTGGAGGACAAGTGGGTCAACCTTGACCTGTCGCGCGACTGGCGCGAGGACGGCCCGTTCGACATCTCCGAGGTGGATTTGGACGCAGACGACGTGGAGCGCCTAGATTTCGGCACCCTAATCATTACGCCGTTTGACCAGATGAAACTGCAACTCAACGTGGTGGGGAACACTCAGGAGGTGCAGGCTATCATCGTCACGCTCGGCAAGTCGATGCTCGATTTGACGCTGTTCGCCGCCCCCAAGTCTGCCAACATGGTTGCTGAGGTGCGGTCCAAAGTGCTAGAGGCCGGTGAAGCCGCTGACGCTTACACCGAGCTGGTTCCCGGCCCGTTCGGCACCGAGATTCGCCAAGATGTGCCGGTGACGCTGCCAAACGGCAAAAAGTCGGTGCAGCATATCCGGATTTGGCTGGTGCAAGGCCCCGGCTGGCTGCTGCGTGGCACCATCATGGGCGCTGCGGGTTCCGCCGAGGGTGTGGACGCGGCCACCGCTGACCTGTACGACTTCTTCTGCAACGTAGTGGTGACGCGCCCCGAACAACCACTGGCTCCCGGAGCGCTGATTCCCATGGCCGCCCCAGAGGGTCTGCTCCCGAAACAGCGCTGATAACGTAAAAGAATCTGGTTTATCCCCGTATGACCGCTGTTGCTACCCCGCCGTTGCGGGTTGAACGTATCGCCCACGGTGGCCATGCGGTAGCGCACGACGACACCGGGCGGGTGGTGTTCATACGCCACGCGCTGCCCGGAGAGTTGGTACGGGTACGCGCGCTGGCAGACTCTCAGGAGCGCTACTGGTTCGCAGATACGGTGGAAGTGCTGGAGCCGGCCGCTGCCCGGATAACCCCGGTGTGTCCGATAGCCGAGCGCTGCGGCGGCTGTGATTTCCAGCACGTCCGTTTAGAGGCGCAACGAGAACTGAAAACTACGGTGGTACGCGAACTGTTGCAGCGCGCCGCCATCGCCCACCCCGAGTTTGAGGTGGAGCCGGTGCCGGGGGACAGCGCCGGATTGCACTGGCGTACTCGTTTGGACTATCAGGTGGCCGCGGGTGCCGTGGGTTTCTACGCCTATCACACCCGCGACGTGGTGCCGTTGCCGCCTGCGGGGTGCCCTTTGGCGGCAATCGGCACTCCCACCCCAGCAGAGTTGAGCGAAGTGGCGGCGTTGTCGGGGGAGCGTATCCACACTATCCGGACTATCCGGGTGGCTAAAGGTGACGATGCGGTGAGCGTATTGGCAGCTGGGCGGCTCCAAAGCGGCCCCAAAAAGCTCACGCAGCGGGTGGCGTACACCGAGGGGGCCGCCGTATCACAGCGCGACTATCGAGTGGATGCCGCCGGGTTCTGGCAGGTACACCCCGGTGCTGCCGCAGCGTTCGCCACCGCAGTGTTAGCGGGGTTGGAACCCCGCTCTGGGGAGCGGGCGTTAGACCTCTACTGCGGCGCGGGGCTGTTCAGCGGCGTATTGGCCGCCAAGGGGGTTCAAGTCACCGGCGTCGACTCTGCCCCCACCGCCATCCAAGCTGCGAAACGTAACGTCCCGGAGGCCATTTTCGAGTGCGCGCGGGTGGAAGGCGCCCACTTGAGCTCCCGCACAGACCTAGTGGTGTTAGACCCCTCCCGACAAGGCGTTAAACAAGCCGTAGTGCGCGCCGTAGCCGAGCTACACCCCCGCAAAGTGGCCTACGTAGCCTGCGACCCCGCCGCGCTAGCCCGCGATTTAGGCTACTTCGCTGGGTACGGCTATCGCGTAGCCACCATCCGCGCTTTCGACGCTTTCCCCATGACTCACCACGTAGAAACTATCGCCATCTTGACGCCCAAGTAGCGCACTCAGCGGCGATAACACCTATCATGGAACAATGTCGCTGTTATCGCGGATTAAGAGCCCAGCGGATTTGCGCTCTCTCAATCAAGCCCAGTTGACCCGGCTGGCGCGGGAGATACGCAAACTGCTCATCGAATCGGTGAGCAAAACCGGGGGGCACTTGGGGCCGAATCTGGGGGTGGTGGAGCTCACCTTGGCGATACACCGCGTATTCGATTCGCCGCGCGACCCCATCATCTTTGATACGGGGCACCAAAGTTATGTCCACAAGATAATCACTGGGCGCGCCGCCGACTTCAATACGCTGCGTCAGGAGGGCGGGCTGTCAGGGTATCCGTCGCGCACCGAAAGTGAGCATGACTGGGTGGAGAACTCGCACGCCTCCACGTCGCTGTCGTGGGCAGAGGGGATGGCGAAAGGGTTCCGGCTTAGGGGCGAGAAAGGCCGTACCGTGGTCGCCGTGATCGGTGACGGTGCCCTCACCGGCGGTATGGCGTGGGAAGCGTTGAACAACATCGCGGTGGAACCCGACCTACAGTTGGTGATTATCGTAAACGACAACGGGCGTTCGTATTCCGAAACTGTGGGCGGGCTGTCGCAACAGTTGGCGGGGATTCGTACCAACCCGCACTACAAGGAGGCCGCTAACTGGTTCAACCGCAACGTGTCGCGTGTCCCGTTGGTGGGGCGGCATACGGCAGAGTTTTTCGCAGCGATGCGCTCTGCCGCTAGGGGTTTGTTGGTGCCGCAGGTGATGTTCTCCGACTTGGGCATCAAATACATCGGCCCGTTCGACGGCCACGACATCACCGCCATGGAGCGCGCATTTCGGCAAGCGAAGTTATACGGCGGCCCGGTCATCGTACACGCCATCACCCGCAAGGGGGAGGGGTTCTTGGCGGCGGAGCGCGACGGGGAGCGGTTCCACACCGTAGGGGCGTTCAACGAAGTGACGGGGGAGCCGAAGTCTGCCAGTTTGCAAGCCACTTGGACGGATGCGTTCGCGCAGGAGTTGGTGGAGTTGGGGGAGGCGCACCCCGAGGTGGTGGCGCTCACCGCTGCGATGCTGCAACCGACGGGGTTGTCGCGGTTCGCAGCCGCGTATCCGGCGCGAGTGTTCGATGTGGGGATTGCCGAGCAGCACGCAGTGGCCAGTGCCGCCGGTTTGGCGACCGCCGGGCTGCACCCCATTTTTGTGGTTTACTCCACGTTCCTAAACCGGGCGTTTGACCAACTGTTGATGGATGTGGCGTTGCATCAGGTCGGGGTGACGTTCGTGCTTGACCGCTCCGGCATCACCGGCCCAGATGGTGCCACCCACCACGGGGTGTGGGACGTATCTTTGGCAGCTTTGGTGCCCGGTTTACGGTTAGCAACCCCGCGTGACCGCCTGCGACTACATCAAACGCTCCAAGAGGCCATAGCGGTAAACGATGCCCCCACGATGGTGCGCTACTCGAAGAACCGGGTGCCGGACGAGATTGAGACCGTATCCCATCTGGGGTCTTTGGACGTCACTTGGTGCAGCGAGGACGCCCCCGTGCTGCTCGTCGGCTACGGCGAGATGGCGGCTACCGCGCTGGTGGTGGCTAAAGCGCTGCAACGCCAGGGCATCGGCGCTTTAGTGGTAGACCCGGTGTGGGCGTTGCCCATCAGCGCGGATTTGGTGGCCGCGACCCGGGGTCGGAAACTGGTGGTCACCATTGAGGACAATTTGGTGGTAGGGGGGCTGGGTTCCGCGCTGGAGTTGGCGATGGATGCCGCCGGCATCGAAGTGCCCACTAGGCAATTCGGGGTGCCGCGCGAGTTTATAGCCCCCGGCACCCGCGACCAAGTGTTAAAACGCTTAGGTTTGACGCCCAAAGCGATCGCCGCCAGCATCATAGAAACATACGTCGCGCTTAAGGTGCCTACGCCGGAGGACTCCGGGGATACGGCGACCTCAGGCGGACAGCAGTGGCACGATGAAGCTGCGTTGCCACTCGCGGACAGCTAACTCGGCCAAGGTTTGGTCAACAACTGCGGCGGGGGCGCGCCCGGCCAGCTGCCAGCAGCACTGTTTCAACGCTCCGGGGGAGACCAAGTTCTCTACCGGCAACTGCAACTGCTCAGCGGTCTCGATTACGGTGGGACGGGTCTCAGCCCACAGTGCGGCGGCGGCAGGTTTGACGCGCGGCCAATCGCGCACGTCGGGGATTTGGTTGCGCTTGAGGTGGATGGGCGGCAGTTCAGCTTCGGGTAACGCCCCCGCCCGACGTATTGCCGTCAACCAATCCGACATAAAAGTCTGGGCTGGATTCCGGTTGAATACGCCGAGGCTACGCAGTTCAGCGGCGGTGGGCAGTTGCGGATGTTCTGGATTCACCAAAGCAGCAATTTGGGTGATGGCGGCATCAGCGAGGATATGGCCGGGATACTGATCCAACTCTAAGGCGATAGCGTCGCGGGTCAGCCACAGTTCGCGCATAATGGCAAACCCGCGCTGGGTCTGCACCTGATTCGCACCGTTCATGCGCCGCCAGCGTTCGGGGCGTTCCGGTTGGGTTTTGGCGAAAGTCTCCACCAGATACGCAAACTCCTGCGCCGCCCACTCGGCTTTCCCGGCGGCCTCCAGTTCGGTAGCCAGCCGGTCGCGTAGTTCAATCAGCAGTTCTACGTCTAGCGCCGCGTACGCCCGCCAAGCAGCGGGCAGCGGGCGGCACGACCAGTCGGCAGCGGAGTGTTCCTTGAGCAGGGTGACTCCGAAAAACTCTTCGACGAGCGCCGCCAGCGATACGCGCGGCAACCCCAACAGCTTCGCCGCCAGTTCGGTATCAAAGATGTGGTTTGGTACTAACCCAATCTGGGAGAGACAGGGCAGGTCTTGATGCGCGGAGTGCAGCACCCACTGTGCCGCAGCGATGGCGGCGGCCAGTTGGCTGAGGTCGGATAGGGCGCGGCCATTTTGGAAAGCGATGGGGTCTAGTAGCCAGGTGCCCGCCCCGGCGCGGCGCAACTGCACCAGATAGGCGCGTGCGGAGTAGCGGAATACGGGAGCCCGTTCGGTGTCGATGGCTACCGGGCCGGTGCCTGCTGCTAAAGCGGCGGTGGCGGCCGCTAGCGCATTAGGGGAGTCGCTCAACTCCGGCACCCCAGCGGCGGGGGTGCGCAACACGTGCGTTTCGGTATTCATACGATGCGTTTTGTTTCAGCTTGCTAGTTCCGGTACGCCGCTGGCTAGGTATAACAGTTCTTCCCAGGCGCGCAGGTGGGCTTCGATGTCGAGTTCACCCTCCAACACTGGAGTCCAAGAGGTGCGTAGTTCAATCTCGGTGCGATCCTCAGCGGCTTTCGCACCAAAGCCCCGCCCCGTGACGGCGGTAACAGTGCCTGCCGGTTCCCGATAGGTGGCCTGACAGCCGTTCAGGGCATCGGTGAACCAAGCCCAACCCACTTCGTGCAGCATCGGGTCAGTGGCCACCTCCACTTCCACTGGGGCGTTTACCATGCTCACGCAACGGAAAGTGCCATCCCAACCAGCGCCACCGTCCGGGTCGTACAGCAGCACTAAGCGGCCAATGGTGGAAGTTTCGCCCGTATCCAAAGTGGCCTCAACAGCGAGACTATACGGGGCAAGGCGGGTGGGGCCGGGGTGTATCTCGATACTGATGTCCGGTTCCCAAGCGAACAGCTCCACGGCTCTAGCGATTCGGCTGAAGAACACCGAAGCAAAGTCACGTCCCTGCATGACAACGACGCTACAGCGTGGGAGGGGATTATGTCGCGCAGGCACGCCGCGCAACCCCTAGTGAGCCTATGAGCGGCGTTGATGAAGTCGCTAACTCAGTTCGCCGCGGCGACCAGAGCCTCAATTCTCGGCGGCTCGTACTCCAAATCGGGCTCCGAATCAGATGTACGGCTAAGGATAGGGGAGATAGTCTCAGGATTCACCGCCAGCGTCTCGTCCGGCATGGCTAGGGCGGCGACGGCGTAGCGGTACATGATGAGGTCAAGCAGCCGCTCGTCACAGCCCAGTGGGGCACTCACCGCGATAGCCCCGGAAGCCAACGCTTGTTCCACTAGCGTGTTGTACGCGGCATCGGGCGCTAAAAATAGCGCTCCTACGGCGGTGGAGCGGCGGCCTTGGGCGCGCAGTGCCGCGAGCGCCATAGCGATAGAGGGGCCGGAGTTGTCGGCGTATGCCACTTGCACCGGCAGATGGTGATGGGTGCGCCATTGGCGTACTCGGCGGGAGAGCAGCGCACTGCCGCGCGAATCCCCAACGCTGGACGCTGCCAGCACCAGCGAGTCGAGTTCAGTGGCTCGCGCTGCGCTGAGGGTTTGATGCAACTTGAGGTCAAGCACCGTGAGCAGTTCGACTGCCGGGCCGATGGGGTGCGATATGGCGATGCTCTGGGCAGGGTAGGTGGTGCGCAGTTCATCAATCTGCCGTTCCACCTCGGGGGGAGGGTCAACGGCGCGTGTGAGGTCGAGTGGCACAAAAACTATTTCATCAAACCCGTTCATGACGAGTTCGGAGGCGACTGAGTTCGGGTCAAGCCCCGGTTTAGTGGTGGAGGCCGCGCGAATCGGCAGTTTTGGGCGCAGTTCTTGCATCTGTTTACATATCAGATTGGTGATTTGCAGGGCGCTTTCGTCTGCGCAGCCGCAGAGCAGCAGAACCAACGCCGGAGCCGACATCCGGCACCCCCCTTGCATATCCGTGCCTGCGTGATGCTTGCAGAACCGTGGGTTTATCTGAGTCTACGACAAACCCCCCGGTATTTGGGAACAGCCACAGCCAGATTTTTTAGTAAATTTCTCGTAAATCTTAAGTTTGGGTGGAGTGTTGGGGGGCTAGGGCGGGGTTTGAGGCCTCAAAGTCGTCGAAACCGCCATTTATAGCGTCTCCCACCAGCGCGTTAGCAGCGCTTGGGCATAAGTTAGTTAGCGGCGATTAGTCGGTGTTAGTTTGTTACCCGGTGTGGTTTCTACTATGCTCGTATCCGCGCTCCTCTCATGGAGTAGTGCGGACGTGGCTCAGTTGGTAGAGCATCACCTTGCCAAGGTGAGGGTCGCGGGTTCGAGTCCCGTCGTCCGCTCGGAGGAGCCTCGGAGCTGAACCATCGGGACGCTTCTTCCCGATTTCACAAAAGGGAGCGCAACGCGGTGGAGTGGCCGAGAGGCGAGGCAACGGACTGCAAATCCGTGTACACGGGTTCAAATCCCGTCTCCACCTCGAAGGAACGTTAGTGAATACGGCAGTCGTATCTCACCAACAACCCTTGCAAGGGCGGCTGGCGCAGTGGTAGCGCGCTTCCTTGACACGGAAGAGGTCACTGGTTCAAACCCAGTGTCGCCCACTACAACTAAATCAAGGGCGTATGGCGCAGTGGTAGCGCGCTTCGTTCACACCGAAGAGGTCACTGGTTCGAACCCAGTTACGCCCACAGTAAATCTGAGTCGTTCGTTACCCCAACTTCGTGCTGTTCAGGTAGGCTGGCTCTTTGGCAACGGGGAGTTCAACTTCTGGGTGCCCAAGCGGATGTAGCTCAATGGCAGAGCTCCAGCCTTCCAAGCTGGTCATGCGGGTTCGATTCCCGTCATCCGCTCCAAGTGTGTAAACCAGGAAATACGTAAACCGGATGAGTCAAGGAGAAAAAGTGTCCAGTACGGTGGAGACGCTCAGCGAAACCCAAGTGAAACTGAGCATTGAGATAGCGTTTGAGAAGCTGCAGCCCGCGCTTGATAAGGCGTATCGGCAGATTGCTACCCAAGTGAATATCCCAGGGTTCCGGAAAGGGAAGATTCCGCGGGCGCTGATTGACCAACGCTACGGTCGGATTTCGCTGCTGCAAGAGGCGCTGAACGAGATACTGCCTGAGGTGTACGGCGAAGCGCTGGCGGAGCATGACCTGACCCCGCTGGGGCAACCGGAGATTGACATCGCCCAATTAGAGGATGGCAAACCGGTGCAGCTTACCGCCACCACCGCTGTAGTGCCCGAGTTCTCACTCCCAGATTTCGCCACTATCACAGTGGATGTTGACCCGGTGCAGGTGTCGGAAGCAGACGTTGATGCCCGGCTAGAGATGCTTAGGCAGCGTTTCGCCAGCTATACGGAGTTAGAGCGGGGCGCAGCAACAGATGACGTAGTCATCATCGATTTGAGCGCCGCAAAAGATGGCGTGGAGTTCTCGGACTCCGACGCGCACGGCATGTCGTATCGCGTCGGTGCCGGTGGGCTAGTCGATGGTCTGGATGCGGCTATCGCTGGGTTGAGTGCGGGCGAGTCGCGTACATTCACCTCTACGCTGGTGGGCGGCGTGCATGAGGGCGAAACCGCCGACATCACCGTCACGGTGCGCAAAGTGCAGCAGCAGGTGCTACCGGCGGTGGATGACGATTTCGCGCAGTTGGTTAGTGAATACGACACCGCCGCCGAGATGCTGGCGAGTCTTAAAGACTCGCTGCTGCGCTCCGGACGGCTAGACCAAGCCAATGTGGTGCGTGACAAGGTGCTGGATGAGGTGATTGCCCAAACGCCGTTCCCGCTGCCCGCGAATCTGGTTGACGAGGAGTTTGAGCCGCGCAAGCAACAACTCATCGGACAGTTGGCACAGTTGGGGATGAGCGTAGCGACCTATCTGGAGCGCAGCCCGGAGGAAACCGTAAAAGATGAGGACGAGTTCTGGGCGCAGTTCAGGGAGCGTACCGAGCGGGGCATCCGGGCACAAATCATCCTTGACAAGGTGGCGAATGCTCGCGCTATCGGCGTCACCCAAGATGACCTCACCGGATTGTTGCTCCAGAAAGCCGCCGAGAACGGCACCACGCCGGAGGAAGAAGCCAAACACCTAACCGAACACGGCCACATGCAGGAGTGGTTGGGCGACATTCGCCGCGGCAAAGCTGTGGGGCTAATCGTGGGCGAAGCCACCGTAACCGCTGGCGGCACAGTGCTGGATATGGCACATCTACGCTCCGACGGCACCTACGAGGAACCGACGGCAGACGCCGCAGCCACTGCGGAAGAAACGAAACAGTCCACCACTACGAAAAAGGCCGCTACCGCCAAGACGGGCGCAAAAAAGACGCCAACTGCTGCCAAGGCCGACGAGACTGAGAAACCCAAGGCCAAAAAGTCCACCAAGTGACAACTTCGAGTAGGTAGAATCCGAACTGTGGCAGACGACTTGACCCCTCCCGCGCCGGACGCAAAAAACGGCCTACCGCGTTTCGTAGTCGGCATGATTGGTTTGGCCGGTGCGCTGGCCTCCCTAGTGCTGTTACGCGAGTTCGCGGCGTTCACTGCACCATTATTTTTGGCGCTGAACCTGATTATCGCCGCCTACCCGCTGCACACTTTCTTAGTGTCTAAAGGGGCTCCCGCTTGGGTGGGGGCTACGGTGATGGCGCTGGCAGTAGTCGTAATCCTGCTGTTGGCGGTGGGCGCTATCGTGTGGGCAGTAAACGAGATGATTGATGTGCTGCCAAACTACAGTGCGGAGTATAACCAGGTGATGAACGCTATCATCGACCTGATAAGGAAGTTTGACCCCGATATTGATACGACGGGCATCATGGATTTACTGAAAATGGTAGACCCGAAGTCAATCGTTGATGTCGCCACCGGGCTGCTCTCGCAGACCTACGCCATCTTTGGAGGGGTGGCGGTCATCGTCGCCAGCCTAGTGTTTTTCGCAATGGATGCCCCCGGGTTTGCCGCCCGGGTGCGGCTGTCGTCTAAAGCTAGCCCGCACATCGCGCAGGTGATGCAATCTTTCAGTTCTGGGGTGCGCCGCTACTGGCTGGTTACGACATTCTTTGGCATCATCGTGGCGGTGTTGGACGGCGGGGCGCTGGTGGCGCTGAGTGTGCCGCTGCCGTTTGTGTGGGTGATGTTCTCGTTCCTCACCAACTACATCCCGAACGTCGGTTTCGTAGTCGGCCTGCTGCCGCCCGCGCTGATGGCGCTGCTGGCGAACGGGTGGCAAAACATGGTGATTTTGATAATCGCCTACTCGGTGCTCAACTTCGTAGTGCAGTCCATCATTCAACCACGCTTCACCGGTGATGCGGTAGGGGTCACTGCGTCCGTATCGTTCGTCTCGCTGTTGCTGTGGGGTTGGGTGTTCGGCGCACTGGGGACGCTGCTCGCCCTGCCGATGACGTTGATGGTGAAAGCAGTACTGTTGGACATCGACCCCAACACCAAATGGTTGGACGCGCTGATTTCCTCCAACCCCTACGGGACTACGAGCGGAGCTGTCGCGAAACCTGCGCGTAAACCCAAAAACCGCAAACTGACCCTCCTCAAAACAAACACCGCCCAGCCATAAATACGGGGTGTGCGGAAGCCATAAAACATCGCTACATACGAATGGGGGCACGCTGTTAGCGAATATTATGGTAAGCAATCAAAAAATGTCCCCCCGAACAGGTAGGTTTTTCTCGTGATAGAAGTTCCTCGTATGGCCGCTACGCCTCCTTTAGGGGGCATGACCGACAATGTGTATCAATCGTTGCTCGCCAACCGCATCATCTTTTTGGGCTCAGAGTTGAAGGACGAGAACGCCAACGCCATCTGCGCCCAGATGTTGCTGCTCAACGCTGAAGATCCGCAGAAAGACATCTACCTCTACATCAACTCGCCCGGCGGCGTGGTTGATGCGGGGATGGCAATCTACGACACCATGCAGTGGATTAGTAACGATGTAGCCACCGTCGCTATGGGGTTGGCTGCCTCCATGGGGCAATTCCTGCTGTCGGCGGGCACTAAAGGGAAACGTTTCGCGCTGCCGCACGCCCGTATTTTGATGCACCAACCCTCCGGCGGGGTGGGCGGCACGGAAACCGATATCCGGATTCAAGCCGAACAGTCGCTCCACACCAAAAAGGTGATGCGGGAGTTAATCGCGCAACACACCGGCCAAACGTTGGAGCAGATTGAGGCCGATTGGGATCGGGATCGCTGGTTCACTGCCGACGAGGCGTTGGAGTACGGCTTCATCGACCATGTTTATGAACGTGCCTCACAAATCAAATCCGCTAGTTCCATCAAGTGAAAATCGGGGGCAAAAGCAACATGAATAACACAACGTATGATTTCAACCCCGGTTTCACTACGACGGGCGGCACTCCTGCGTACACCCGCCCCCGGATGGATTACATCATCCCGCAGTGGGAGGAACGCACCAGCTACGGGGTGCGCCGAGTTGACCCGTACACCAAACTGTTTGAAGATCGCATCATCTTTTTGGGCACGCCCATCAGCGACGAGATTGCTAACGCGGTGATGGCGCAGTTGCTCTGCTTGCAATCGCTCGATTCGGAGCGCCAAATCAGCATC
>JAITED010000211.1 GCA_031282235.1 Propionibacteriaceae bacterium
ACAGCAAAGTTACGGTTGGCGGAAACATCAAAATGCATCTGTCAGCATCCAATCAAAGAAACCCGACTAAGATTTCCATCACTTTACCCCCTCCACTTTCCCCAACATCCACGATCCACTATGTGAGACGATTGGAGATCGCTGCAACCTGCCCAAGCAGAAATTGTTGCACTATACCCTCGGTGTGGGTTTCTGAATACTGCGGCTACGTTCGCTACGCTCACTCTGCGCCAGCCAAGATGCCGGTGTGGGCAATACGGGTCACGGCTATTTTTAACGCCAGTTTCAACCCTAACGCCCGGGTTCCCAATAGTCGGGTTGGGGGGTGAGGGGGGTATCCAGACCTATGCTTAGGTAGGCGGCACCGTATAGACCTTGCTGTAGCAGCGAGACGTAGCGATCCATCACTCCGAGGTCGGCATCGGCGCTGAGTGTTACGACGCGCACCCCGCGGGCATCGGCTAGGCGTATCAAGGCGGGTAGGGCAGCGTTGAAAGTCGCCGTGCCCGTCGCATCAAGGTTTGGCCGTTGGTCGTCAAAGACCACCAGCACGGGACAGAGCGATTCTTGAGCTTCATACGGGTCAGCGAACAGGTCACCGCTGTGGGTGGCCGACACCACCGGGGTCAACTCTGCGGCATCAGCGGCCAGCGCCGCCTGCCCCGAGGCGTGCCGTAGCGCCTCCGCCACCCGGCGGGCAGCGCGGCTGGCCAACACCGAAGTGCCAGTGAGCAGCACCTGCCGTTCGGCTAGCGCTAACGCCAACTCTTTAGCTGGGTTACACGAAAGGTCACGGAAAGGGCCGCACTCCTCAGCCACCACATCTGCTGCTTCGGCCACGCTCTCCGCGTACACTATCGGCCCCAAACCGAGCCGCTGCAACCCCTCCAGCACCGCCACAGCTACCGCCAACGGGTCGCCGGTGCGGGTGGGCAGCAACGCCCGAGCGGGAGAGAACGCCGCAGCCGGACTATCCGCAGCGGCGGCCACAATCAACTGCGCCCCCCGGCGGGTAGCCTCCAACACGTTCGCCAACAGACCGGGGTTCGGATCATCACCGGCAAGCGCCACCACCAAATCCAGCGGCCCCACCCAGGCTGGCAGCGTATCAAGCGGCCAAGCCACTAACGGCACCGGGCAGGTGGGCTCCAGCACTGCACGTATCAAACGATTCTCCGCGCCCACGACCAACACGCCCCGAGGTTGAAACTGCGTATCCAACCCGGCGGGCAGTTTCCCAGCCTCCACCCGAATCCGCGACCCGGTCATGGCGAGTTGCCGCAGTATCGCATCGGCGGCGTTCAGCGTCACCGGGTCATCTAGGCGCGAATCATCGAACGTAGCCACAGCACACTCATTACGCTCATTACGCTTTGCGCGCTTCGTCCGTCAACAGCACTGGCACCCCATTCAGCACCGGATATATCAGGGCGCAGGTGCCGTTCGTACACATCAACTCTGCGGATTCATACGCCAACGCCAGCCGGGAGCGACAATCGGGGCACACCAGCAGTTCCAACAGTTCCGCGTCTATGGAGAATTGTGAGTTCACGCCGCCTCCTCTATCAGTCGGGCAATCACTTTCAGCGTATCGCTCGGGCCAGTGACAGCGATGGTGGGCACGCCGAGTTGATACACAGAATAGTCGTTGCCGCCCGGTACGATGCGGTCTCCGATGAACACCATCTGCTGTAGTGGATAGCCGGTTTGGGCGGCCAGCTGCCGCATCCCATACGCCTTATCTATCCCTTTTCGGGTCACATCAACGGAGGTGGAACCGCCCCCGGCCACCTCCAAATCGGGCAAGTCGGCGGCCACCGCTGCGCGCAGCCGGGAGCGTTTCTCGCCGCTCGGATCCCAGGCTTTCTTCGCGCTCACCGGAGCTTCCTGCCCCAACGCGGAGAACGTAATCTGCGAACCGCGATCCTCAATACGCTCCCCCCACACCTGCTGCTCCCACACCCCAAGTTCATGGGCGCGGGTCTTTAGCGCGGTGATGGCGCGCTGCTTCTCGTCGTCTGAAAGGTCGTATGCGTACACCTCCACCCAGCCGGTGCCGTAGTTGCGCAGATACCGGGTGCCGCAGGTGGGCATCAGATGCAGCCGGGTGAGGTCGGCGCGCTTAGGCAAGTAATGCAACACTTGGGTGTCGAACTGCCCAAACTGCCCCCCCGAGATGATGCACACTTCGTATTTGACGAGCAAGTCAGCGAGCAGTTCCCCCATCTTAGGTTCGATGGCAGATTCCGATTCCGCTCGGGTATCGTCCAAATCGAAAGCTATTAGCACGCAGGTCACGAGTATCTAGTTTAACTAGCTTTGCTCACGTCCGCGATTACCCGCAGATGCCCAATACGGCGCAGTTCGATGATGCTGGAGTTGTCCGATAGCGGTCTAGGGAGTGCTGGTTCATCGCGTAATCCGATGGCGCGCACCTCAGCGGCCAACGCCAACAGTGCGCTGCCGCTGAGCGCAACGGCTGCCGCGATGTTGCCGCTACGCACCACCTGCCATCCGGCAGGCACGCTCAGATGTGCGGCGTGAGTCGGGCATAAATCGTAGTGTCCCGGTTCGTGTTCGTCCTCCAGTGGCCGCAACTGAGCTACCTGATTGCCGTAGTGATACGCCAAGGTAGCAACGGCGGCACTGTTGCAAGCCACCCGAGAACAACGGCGAATTAACACAGATACGAGGCTAGCCGATTCTCGCCCCGACACAGTGGAGGCGTACCGCATGTCGTCCCGCGCCGATATGGCGCTAGAGTTTCAACATGGTTTCTAAACGTGACCGTCACGAACGGGGGCTACGCGGCCCGCTGGCGAGTGCCAACCCGTTCACCAGACGCCCCGCCCCCCTCCCCGGGCGCTTGAACCGCGAGGAGTTTTTCACCGAATCCGTGCAGGATTCCATCGCGCGTATCGAAGCCATCAACCCGGATGCCGTAACCGGTCTGGACATCGGCGTTGAAGCCGTGCCAGAGGAGAGCCGTATCTGGGACTCCCTACTCTCCCACGGTGCCATGCCGTTAGCCGCCGCGATTGATGCTCTCCCCGGACAGCGCGCCCGTATCGTTTTATACCGCCGCCCGATAGAGCGGCGCGCCACCGACCGCAGCGACCTAAGCGACCTAGTGCATCACACCTTGGTGGAGCAGTTAGCCGTCCTCACCAGCCGCGACCCCCTAGAACTAGACCCCAACTTCGAGCGCGACTGGTAACCACCCGCAGCAGGGTCAGTAACGCTGATGCTAGCGGCGGCTAAGGCTAAAACGCGACGGGAGGGTGTGGAGCCGCGGCTGTGTTGAGACGCGACCCCACAAACGGACAAGGAGTTTCTGTACGTCAGACGACAGCCACTCCCCTGACACGACGACGGGCGCTGGCAAATAACGCGCTGGAGCCGCTAACACACAGCAGCAATATCAAACCAGCAACCGATGACGCATCTGACGCCGTGCCACCGGTGGGGGCATTCGGGTCTGCGGCAACCACATTAAACTGCTCGCTCACCTCTTTACCGGAATCACCCTTAAACACCACCGTATGCGAACCAACCTCAAAATCAGCGGGCACCGGCCAAACAACCGTCACCACACCAAACTCATCAGCCTGATGCTTGCCCAAATCCAACGGTGTCGAATGCACCACTACCTGCACCCACTCAAAAGGCTCAAAACCAGAAACTTGGAACGTAATCGTCTTACCCAAAGTCACGCTCACTACACCATCAACCTCAACAACACCATCATCACCAGTAATACTCACACTCGGCTCAGCAGGCTTCTCACCCGGGTTCTCAGCAGGCTTCTCACCCGGCTCACTCGGCTTCTCACCCGGCTCACTCGGGTTCTCAGCAGGAACCAGATCACTCATGTCATACAAACTGGTCGCATCCGAATCAAGAGAACGCAACAACGCAACCAACGCATACAAACCCTGATACGTCGCCATCGGATCAACACCACCATTCGCAAGATGCGAGAACGCCGCCGAAGCAGCACCCTCATCAACCACAAACGACAACACCGAATCCAACACCGTCTTACCAGCCTTCACAAACAGTGGATCATTAACTGGAACACCCAACGCAGACAAAGCAACCAACACCTGAGCAGCAGACTCAACATTCTCACCACCACCCAAATCAGAACC
>JAITED010000219.1 GCA_031282235.1 Propionibacteriaceae bacterium
TTCTTCGCCTTTTTCAACGCTCACGGTGCCCTTACGAAGCTACCCGAGGGTTCTTTCGACACCAGCCATATCACTGCTGTAGGCGACTATTTCTTCAACGGATTCAACAATCACGGTGCCCTTACGAAGCTACCCAAGGGTTCTTTCGACACCAGCCATATCACTGCTGTAGGCGAGGGTTTCTTCATCGGATTATTCTTTGTAGGTGCCCTTACTTATCTACCGATATATTCTTTCAAGCTCAGCAATAACCTCACTACTGTAGGCGACCGTTTCTTCGCCTTTTTCAACGCTCACGGTGCCCTTACGAAGCTACCCGAGGGTTCTTTTGACACCAGCCATATCACTGCTGTAGGTATCGAATTTTTCAACTCCTTCAACCGGAATGGTGCCCTTACCAGCCTGCCCGGCTCTTTCAAGTTTCCGAGCTTGAACCAAACTGACGCATCCGGATATGACAACTTTTTATACGCCTTTAGTTCGTACGCCACACTTGACCTCGGTGAAGGACGCACGATACTTGACATCATCGGTGAGTGCGCGGAACCTAACGAGCAACGCTTCACTTTCTCAAGCAATCAGCCTGGATATTACGACTCCCGCTTAGGCGCCAATTGGCAAGGATGAGAAAAAGAGCCATATCATCGCGTAGCGAAACTCGGGGGTTTACTAGTCCGTGCGTGGGTGGCTGTTTGACGGGTTATGGATTTTGGCGTGGCTAATAATCGATAATGCGTTCAGTGGCGCGCAGTGGTTTAGATACGTAAGCGAGGGCGCGTTTGGTGGTTGGTTGGTTGGCAGGGTAGTGTTTTTCCTTGCCTGGCGAGGGGTGAGAATCCCGTCATCGACTAGCGATGGTGCGGCTTGCACCGTCCCTCCCTTGGGCGCAAAGGTTTATAAGGCCAAGGTTGAGGAGAAAACAAATGGCTGAGATTGAGTTGGTCGCTGAGGCGCGTGACGAGTTTGGCAAGGGCGCTGCCCGGAGGGTGCGCCGCGCTGGGCGTATTCCGGCGGTGTTATACGGGCACGGCGTAGATCCGATACACATCACGCTGCCGGGGCACGAAACCACGCTGGCGCTACGGCAAGCCAACGTGTTGCTTGACATCGCCTTGCCGAACGGCAAAAAGCAGTTGGCGTTGCCGAAACAGGTGCAGCGCGACCCGGTGCGCGACACTGTGGAACACGTCGACCTCATCTTGGTGAAGAAAGGTGAGAAAGTCACCGCTCCGGTGCCGTTGGTGTTGATTGGCGATGTCGAATCCGGTGCACTGCTGGTGCAAGACCGCACCTTCATCTCGGTGTTGACCGACGCAACCAAAATCCCCAACGAAATTGAGGTTTCGGTTGCGGGGCTGGTTGCCGGTGACCAGATCACGCTCGCCGACGTTAAGCTGCCTGCTGGCGTGGAACTGGCTGAAGATCCCGAGATTCTGGTTGCTGCGGTTTCGCGGCCCCGCTCCGCTGCTGCCGCTGAGGGTGAGGGCGAAGGCGACGCGGGCGAAACTGCGGGAACCGATGACGAGGCTGCCGCCCAACCAGCGGAATCGGCTGAATAATGACCTGGCTGGTTGCCGGGCTCGGCAACCCCGGCCCGGCATACGCAGACACTAGGCACAACGTCGGTTGGATGTGTGCCGACGAGTTGGTGCGGCGCGCCAACGCCACTTGGAAGAAACCGCTGTTGGCGCGCGCTCAAGTGGCTGAGGTACGGTTGCGCGACTTCGGCCTGACCGCCGTAGGCCCTCTGACCGCCGTATCCCCTAATGAGAAGCTGATTATCGCCAAGCCGTTGACGTATATGAACGACTCCGGCATCGCTGTGAAAAAGCTGGCCGCGTTCGCCAAAATCCCCGCCGACCACATCATCGTCATCCATGACGAGTTGGACATCGACTTCGGCGCGCTCCGGCTGAAATTGGGTGGCGGAGACAACGGCCACAACGGCCTGAAATCCATCCGCGCCCACCTCGGCACCGGCGACTACTACCGGGTGCGTATCGGCATCGGCCGCCCCCCCGGACACCTCGACCCGGTAGATTACGTCCTGGCCAAGTTCCCCAAAAAAGACGCAGTAGACGTATCCCTCAACATCGCAACTGCTGCGGATGCCGTACTCGCCCTTATCACCACCGATTTAGCCACTGCCCAAAACCGCTTCAACAGCTAATTTGGGCGCTCCGATATACGTATTAAGGGTGCGCGGTTCAAGTTGGCGGGGTACAATTACGCAGGTTGCGCGCTTAGGTTGTGGCAACCTGAAAGTGAGGAGTCATTTATGACAAAGTACGTCTACGATTTCGCAGAGGGTGCCGCTTCGATGCGCAACCTTCTGGGCGGTAAGGGGGCGAACCTAGCGGAGATGACCGGCTTAGGGATGCCGGTGCCGAAAGGGTTCACCATCACCACTGAGGCCTGTACGCAGTACTACGCGGACGGGGAACAAATCTCTGAGGCCATTGTGGCTGAGATTATGAGCCATGTCGCCAAACTGGAGGCTGACATGGGCAAAAAGTTTGGCGATTCCGAGAATCCGCTGCTGGTATCGGTGCGCTCCGGGGCGCGCGCGTCCATGCCGGGCATGATGGACACCATCCTCAACCTAGGCATCAACGACACCGTGGTGGAGACGATTGCCGCCAAGTCCGGCAACCCGCGTTGGGCGTGGGATTCGTACCGCCGCTTCATCCAGATGTACTCCGACGTGGTGATGGAGGTCGGCAAGGCGTACTTTGAAAAACTCATCGATACGATGAAAGAGGATCGCGGAGTCACGTTGGACACCGACCTCACCGCTGACGACCTCAAAGAGCTAGCCGCTCAGTTCAAGGCTGAATACAAGGCGAAGATCGGCGCGGAGTTCCCCTCCGACCCCATTGAGCAGTTGTTCGGCGCTATCAAGGCAGTGTTCCGCAGTTGGGACAACCCGCGCGCCATCTACTACCGCCGTATGAACGACATCCCCGGCGACTGGGGCACCGCCGTCAACGTGCAGTCGATGGTGTTCGGCAACTTGGGCGACACTTCCGGCACCGGCGTGGCGTTCAGCCGCAACCCCGCCACTGGCGAGCGTGGCCTGTTTGGCGAATACCTGATGAACGCGCAAGGCGAAGATGTGGTGGCTGGGGTGCGTACCCCGCAGAGCATCGACCAACTCCGCGACCAGAACCCGGCAGTCTATGACCAGTTCCAGACCATTGTGAACAGTCTGGAGGATCACTACCGCGACATGCAGGACATGGAGTTCACCATCGAGGATGGCAAACTGTTCATGCTGCAGACCCGCAACGGCAAACGTACCGCCGCCGCCGCGTTCAAGATTGCTTGTGATTTGGTGGATGAGGGTCGTATCGACGAGAAAACCGCCGTGGCCATGATTGACCCGAAGCAGATTGATGCGCTGCTGCACCCGCAGTTCGACGACGCTGGACTGGCCGCCGCCAAGGTGATTGGCAAAGGGCTGCCCGCCTCTCCGGGCGCAGCCACCGGCGCTGTGGTATTCACCGCTGAGCGCGCCGCCGCCGAAGGCAAACTCGGCAACCCGGTGGTGCTGGTGCGGTTGGAGACCACGCCGGAGGACATCGAGGGGATGCACTATGCACAAGGCATTTTGACGGCACGCGGCGGCATGACCAGCCACGCTGCCGTAGTCGCCCGGGGCATGGGCACCTGCTGTGTGTCCGGTTTGGGCGAAATCAAGTTCGGCGCTGACGGCGTGAGCTTCACGCTCGGCGGAAATACGTATCACGAGGGCGATTGGATTAGCCTTGATGGCTCCACCGGCAAAGTGTACGGGGAGCAGATTAAAACCGTACCGGCGCAGATTAGCGGCTATTTCGGGCGCATCATGGAGTGGGCTGACCGCTACCGCACGTTGAAAGTACGCACCAACGCCGACACCCCCGCCGACGCTAAGCAGGCGCGCGAGTTCGGCGCGGAGGGCATCGGCCTCACCCGTACCGAGCACATGTTCTTTGAGGCTGACCGTATCGCTGCCATCCGCGAGATGATTGTTTCCGAGACGGTCGAGCAGCGCAAGGCGGCACTCGCCAAACTGCTGCCGATGCAGCGCGGCGACTTCGAGGGCATCTACGAAGCGATGGGCGGCCTGCCGGTCACCATCCGGCTGCTAGACCCGCCGCTGCACGAGTTCCTGCCGCACACCGATGAGGAGATACGGGCGCTGGCTGCGGAGATGGGCATCTCATTCGAGCAGTTGCAGGCCAAGGTTGTCAGCCTGCACGAGTTCAACCCGATGATGGGGCATCGTGGCTGCCGTCTGGACGTCACATTCCCCGAGATTGGCGAGATGCAGACGCAGGCCATCATCGAGGCCGCCATCAACGTACAGCGCCGCCACCCCGAGTGGACGGTAGTGCCAGAGATTATGGTGCCGTTGGTCGGTGAGAAGAAAGAGTTGGCTTTCGTAAAGAAAATCATCACCACCACCGCCGACGCACTCATCGCGGAAGCGGGCATTGACCTGCACTACAAAGTGGGCACCATGATTGAGATTCCCCGGGCAGCGCTCACCGCTGACGAAATCGCGGAGGACGCAGACTTCTTCAGCTTCGGCACCAACGACCTCACCCAGATGACGTTCGGGTTCTCCCGCGACGACGCCGCGAAGTTCTTGGATGCCTACTACGACGCGAAGATTTACGAATCCGACCCGTTCTCCCGGCTTGACCAAGTGGGGGTTGGCAAACTCATAGAGTTGAGCGTAAAGCTCGGTCGCCAAACTCGCCCCGACCTCAAGTTGGGTGTCTGCGGCGAACACGGCGGCGACCCGTCGTCCATCGAGTTCTGCCACCGCGCCGGGCTGGATTACGTATCCTGCTCGCCGTTCCGTGTCCCAGTGGCCCGTCTCGCCGCCGCCCAAGCGGCACTGCGCGGGTAGGGAACAGCGCCCAACTCTCAACTAAACATCTAGGGGAACCCCCGCTTTGCACGTTGCAGGCGGGGGTTTCCGGTATCTTGAAACATAGCCGTTTACTACGCCGTCGGCTCTGGCTGGCGTGCGTGGTGGGGTTAATGTGTCGAGGGATGTGCAGGAAGGAACGCGATGGCTACGTGGCAGGCCAGCTATGTGAGCGGTGACTGGGTGTTGCTCACCGGGCCTTACGCTGTGGTGGCGGTACAGCCGTCGGCAGCAGGGCACTGGGCTGCGCTAGACCGAGCGTTGGACGAACTGCGCGTCATAAGGGATTTTCCCGCGCTAACCCGAGCGCTGTTGGGCTGGGATACTGCGCTGTCAGTCGATTTGCTGCTGGTGGTGAGCGAAACCGGCGAGATTACGGTAGCGGTACGGGGCGCGCTCAAGGTGAGCGAGGCCAATACGGGGATTATGGTCGTTGACGGCAGGGGCGGGGTGATGTGGCAGTGTGCCACTGGCGCTATTAACCCGCCGCTGCGTATCGACTTCGAGGGCACTGGCGCTGGAGCCGGGTGGGATGAACTGGCTCCCGGCATGGTTCAGGCGGCAACATTGGTCATAAACGCTACGGGGCAAGGCATTACGTTGCCGCCGGTGGCGGCTCCTGCTGCCTCGCCGCCGCCAGTAGCGCTCGCTTTGGGGCAACCGGAGGTAGCAGCCGTAATACGGCCAATACCAGACGATGCCACCCAAGTGATTCCCGTAGTGACAGACGTGGATACGCCGGAGTGGGTGTTGCCAGACTCGCCAACCCCCACCACCCCGGTGACGCTGCCCGCGCCTTGGCCGCCACCGTTCGCCGCGACGGCTGTGCCCGAAGTAACGCCGGAACCCGAAGTTTCCGACGAGCGCACCACTATCACCAACATCTCGGACGTGCAGGCGTTTGTCCCCATCCCCAAGCCACCGCCGACTGTTACACCTGCTCCCGTATTATCCCCAGCTGCGCCTGTGTCCGCAGTTGCGCCCGCAGCCGTCGTGAGAACACCTGCTGCACCTGTCGCACCTGCCGCACCTGGCGCACCTGCTTCGGTAGCGACAGCGCAACTCGCGTTCTCGGATGGGCGGGTGTTGCCGCTCAGCGAGTCAGTGGTGGTGGGGCGGGCGCCGCAGGTTGCTCCCGGCGACCGGGCGGTTCCCATCAAGGTGTATAGCCCCAATCGGGATGTATCGCGTACTCATCTGCGTATTGACCCTCAGGGCGCTGAATGGCTGGTGTCCGACCTCAACTCCACCAACGGTACGCTGGTACGCCGCCCCGGCGAGGCCACCATTATCGCCACCGAGGAGGCACCGGTGCCGGTGGGTTTCGGGGCGCTCGTCGCTTTAGGGGACAACGTCGTATTTCGTATTGACCCAGTTGCTCCGATTGTTTAAGTCACCAGAGCGAGAAACTGGGACGCGGTTAAAGGGTGGCAACCCCTCAGAGAGCAGCACCTTAATTTTTGCCATAAAATCTACGGTTTATGAATAATCGTTCAGGCTTCTTGACGCTGACCGGCAGAAACATTACAAAAAGTTTAACTTTTCTGAGATTTTGATGTCACATTTGGGGCATTTTTCGTGAGTTATAAGTATGGGAATCACTGGTAGGAGCGAGTTGCTCCGGGCAGTCCAACCGGGGCTGGCGATTGTGGTGACGATTGGTTGGGTAATCGTGACCACAGCGCCAGCACTTTTTGCGCATGATGACACTTTGGCCAAGGACGGTACGGGCAAGGGCCATTCAGCGCTTAGGGAATGTCTGAATCCAGTGATTGTGGAAAGAGGCACCAATGCTCGGCTGTTTCAGCTGAGTCAGCGGAGAACTCTTCCCCCGGTCGCGCTCGGCCCCGCCCCCCGGGATACGAGCGCGACCGGACTCATGTAAAATCGACCCAAACGAAACAAACGAATTAAAAGAACGCACAAGAGAATTAAAAGAACGACAGTATAACGTAAAGAATGGTGAGACTGATTCCCTATATTGCGTCCTGCCATCTGGTTACGAGTGTCGGTTGCTGCGCCTGTCCTACGCCGCGAAAGGGATTCTTGTGGGTCATACAGCCGACCTGGCCACCAGCGCGATGATTGACGCGTGGGGAGGACTGGTGTATGGGCTAGCGCTGACTAGTACCGGCAGCCGCGAAGATGCGGATGACGTATACCAAGAGGTGTTTCTCACCTACCACCAGAAACAACCGCAGTGCCAAGATGACGAGCACCGCAAAGCCTGGCTTATCCGTACCACACTGATTATCTCCAAACGGGTTAAAGTGGGGCGCGGGGCGCGGGCAGTGCCCACCGACCCGAAAGACATTGAGCATTTGGGCGGCGAGCCAGTACGGTTCAGTGATGCGGGGCAAGAACGGCTATTCGCGGCGATGCTGCGACTGAGCGAGGAGGATAGGGCGATAGTCCACCTGCGCTACATCGCAGGTTTTCAAGCAAAAGAGATAGCCGCAGCGCTAGGCATCACCGCCATCGCGGCTCGCAAACGTTTAGAACGGGCTCGCGCTTCGCTGCGGCAATTCCTTGAGGAGACTTAAGAATGGTCAAGAGAATGGTCAACGATGACACATTCCAGCGGCTGGGAGAAAGCATGGTGCCCAGCCCGGAAGTACGACGCCAGCTGTTGCGCAAAGTGACAGCCGATTTAGCAGCGGGTGAGGGCGACCTAGGATGGTCTGCCGCCCCGAAACACTCAAATACGCAACGCAAGAAGCTGTGGTTGTTGGCCTCAGCGCTGGTGGCGGTGATGGTGGTAGCGGTATCACTACTGGCCGCCACTGAGGTGCCAGCCCTCAATCAAGATACGACGCACCACAGTTGGGTGGGCAGTAGCGTTGAAGTCGGCCCCAGATAATACCCCTAGTTAGGCGGTGCTTTACAAAAGGGGCGTGCGAGAGTGAGTTTCGTATCTCACCAAGAAGATGAACCGCCGCCGCCGAAACCGCCGCCGCCGCCACTGAAGCCGCCGCCACCGAAACCGGAACCACCGCTCATCGCTGCCGACTGCCCGGAGTGGGCGTAGTCGGTGGCTGAGCTGACCATCTGTTGCAGGGACGAACTCATCGCCACCAAGCCCTCAGAGAAGTTTTGGAAGCTGCCCAACCCGCGCGGCCCGTATCCGTAATACCAATATGGCGTTACGGTGTATACGCCCTGCGCGGCGAGGGTGGCGAAAACTTTCGTCCAGCGCTCCACGCAGTCGAAGATGATGGCCCAGGGCAGGTATTCGCTGAAGATGTCTTGCCCCTCTTCCCATTTGATTTGGTCAGCTTCGGCGGTAGTCAGATACTCCTTGAACCCTTCCACCTGCGCGTTGACGGCTGAGCCGAGCGCGCTACGGTTGGACACTTTGAACGACATAACCACACCAACCAAGCCGATGAGTGCGAGCGCTGCGCCCCACAGCCCGGCACCCGCCGCGCGCACCTGCGACACCGCAAAGACGCCCAGTATTAATAAGCCGATGCCGAATACGGTAAACAGGGCTTTAGTTGCACCGGGATAACCTCGGAACCAATGGCGATTCTTCACGACGTGGTAGTTGAGTTGCTGCCCGACGTGCTGGATTTTTTCATACGATTTGGGGCGCTCCAACTCGGCTTTCAGGCTCTTGGTGACTCCCCGGGCGTCCTGTCGGAATACGTCCATCAGCTCTTTTTCGTATGGGTAACCATTAAACGGCTTGTCAGTGCGGGTGAGCGACCAGTCTTTATCGCCGTTGCTGGTGATTACGTAGTAGCCGCGCACCGCTAAATCAACCAGGGTGGCGCTGACGGCTTTCATGTCGAACCCGGCGGCAGAGCCTACCCCGGCGACTGTGCTGAGCCCGGCAACAGAACCACCGTGTTGCAGCACGCTCGCTTCTCCCACCCGGACTCCACGCGGCGGCGTGAACTGCACCGGCACGATGTCGTATGCGCCGGGGCCGGTGGGCACTGCATGGGCATCGGGCGGGATGTTGCCGGGGGTTTGCCCTAGGAACACCTGGTCAGAGCCGAGTTTGCGCTTCGCTAGGCCGAATAGGGAAGTGCCAGCCAACAGCAGCACCCCAGCTCCCGCTGTGTGTAGTGGGGTGGGGGTGAGCACTTGGGCGAGACTCCAGTATTCGCCGTAGCTGGGGGTGTATTGGAACGTGCCCGCTGGATAACCGGCCACAATCTGTAGCCCCTCGCCGGGGTTTAGCTCTGTTGCTGAAACGGTGGCGCTGCGCCCGCTGCTGCTGGATTGGCAGGCGGTACGGTAATCCGCGCCGTAGTAGCAGGCGGCGCGCTCCACGTCCACCGGGCTGTTCGTGATGGTGACGGACGGGTTTTTGATGGTCATGTCCCCTTGGTTGCCGATGGCGTTCCAGTTGAACTCATCCAGCCCACTTTGGGCGTTGTCAGGGGAGATTAGCCCATACACCGTATAGCGCACCACGTAGCTTTGCACATCGCGGTAGAACGTATTCTCGTTGCCGATTTGATACGTGACTACGGCATCGCCGTATTCGTAATGGACGGAGGTGTTAGCTCCGGTGGGGCTGCTCACTGAGAAGTTGCTGTACGTGATGTTGCGATATTTGTTGGAGTCCGGGACGCTCATCTCGGTGATGAATGTGAACACCGGCCCGCGTCCGCGACTCCTAGTGAAGTCCAAATCGACGTACATAGTGACGTCCGCGCCACCATCCGCATTTAGCGAAACCTCAATATCGTAACGCGAAAACACCCGGTCGGTATCCGCCAGCGCGGGGGAGCGCAGTCCGAGTGCAGACAAGCCCCCCAAAAGCAGCGCCGCAGCTAAAGCCAAAAACTTAGGAATGCGCATACAGCCATTCTGCCAAACTCCAGTGCTACTTGCTGCAGGTAACGCCCCTTCCCGTCTCAGCTAGCGTGGAGCGAGCGCCCCTCTTTCTCCGTCATGCTGCGCGGAGCGAGCGCCCTCTTTCTCCGTCAAGCTGCGCGGAGCGAGCGGAGAGCCCC
>JAITED010000016.1 GCA_031282235.1 Propionibacteriaceae bacterium
CGGCACCCCGCCGATAGTTCTCCCCGGTGGCCGCACCATGGACGACCCAGAAGTTGTTGAATGCCAGACGACACCCAAGCGCTAACCCGCGCTAAATCGAATGAAGCCCCCTGCTCGAAGGGGGTGCCGCCGCAGGCGGCGGGGGTTACTGGTGAGCGGCGCAGGAAACGAACCCCCGTCAGGCTACGCCTGCCACCCCCTTCAAGAAGGGGGCAGCAAAGGAAACAGGCTACACTCATTCCACGCTGCATGATGGGGCGGAGCGTTTGTTTCGCGCCTTACCTGCACTTATGAGGTTTTGATTTGGTCCCAGATGGATTCGGCTTGCGCTAGGGTTTCGGGGATGGTGCCGGAGTTGTCGATTACGTAATCGGCTACGGCTAGGCGCGCTTCTCTGCTGGCTTGGGCGGCGATACGTTTCTTAGCTTGCATCCGGTTATAACCGTTGCGGCTCATCAGGCGAGCAATCTGCATTTCAATCGGGGTATCGACCACCACAACTTTGTCGAAACTGTGCGCCGAATCCGTCTCCACTAGTAAAGGAATCACATGCACCACCACCGCATCATCCGGTGCCGCAGCATCGGCGGCTTTCGCCGCCCCCCACACCAGCGGGTGCAAAAGCGAATTCAAGTTTTTGCGCACGCTGTCGTCGTCAAACACCAACTCTCCGAGTTCCTCCCGGTCAAGCGTGCCATCCGGGCGCAGTATCCCCGTCCCGAAAACCTGCGCCAACACCTCCAACCCCGGCGTACCGGGCTCTACAACCTGTCTGGCTAAAGTGTCGTAATCCACTAGCACCGCACCTAGCTGCTCAAAGCGCTGGGCTATCAATGATTTCCCGGAAGCGATACCTCCGGCGAGCGCCACACGTCGTTTCCGCATACAGCCATACTGCCAGAAATGCAGCGCTCCCGAAGCAAAAACGAGCAAAAACCCGCTCCCCAACTGGGAAACGGGTTTTTGCTAGGACTGTTACTAGAACTGTTACAGCGTACCGCCGGTCAGTTTTTCGCGTAGGGCTTGCAGCGCTTCGTCTGAGGCTAGCGAACCCTCCTCGTCTGGGGTGGTGGAGCTGTAGCTCGTCTTGTCTTGGGCGGCTTCCACTTTGGCGGCCAAATCGGCGGCTTCAGCGTCGGCAGCTTGTTTCTTTACGGCTTCGAAGCGGGTACGCGCTGCGGCGTACTGCTCCTCCCACGCTTGGCGCTGCTCCTCGTACCCCGGCTTCCAATCGTTGATTTCGGGGTCGAAACCCTCGGGGTAGATGTAGTTGCCCTTATCGTCGTAGGAGGCTTCCATACCGTACTGCGTGGGGTCGAAATCCTCGGCGGCGATGTCCACACCCTCGTTGGCCTGCTTGAGGCTGAGGGAGATACGACGCCGCGGCAGGTCGATGTCGATGACCTTCACCATCACATCGTCGCCTACGCTGACCACCTGCTCGGGAATCTCGACGTGACGCCCCGCGAGTTCGGAGACGTGCACCAAACCCTCAATACCATCCTCGACGTGCACAAACGCGCCGAACGGCACCAGTTTGGTTACCTTGCCGGGCACCACTTCGCCCAACTTGTGGGTACGAGCGAAAGTCTGCCACGGATCCTCCTGCGTCGCTTTCAGCGACAGCGAAACCCGCTCGCGGTCGTGGTCAACCTCCAGCACCTCAACGGTGACTGGCTGCCCCACTTCGACAACCTCATTCGGGTGTTCGATGTGCTTCCAAGACAGTTCAGAGACGTGTACCAGACCATCCACCCCGCCCAAATCGACGAACGCGCCGAAGTTGACGATGGACGAGATGACACCTTTACGAATCTGGCCTTTATCCAAGTTGTCCAGGAACGTTTGGCGTACCTCAGACTGGGTCTGCTCCAGCCAAGCGCGGCGCGACAGCACCACGTTGTTCCGGTTCTTATCCAGTTCGATGATTTTGGCTTCAATCTCCGTGCCGATGAACGGCTGTAGGTCGCGCACCCGGCGCATATCGACCAAGGATGCCGGCAGGAAGCCGCGCAGCCCGATGTCCACGATGAGACCGCCGCGGACAACCTCAATGACTGCGCCCTTGACAACGCCATCCGCTGCCTTGACCTGCTCAGCCACAGACCAAGCGCGCTCGTACTGGGCACGCTTCTTGGACAGAATCAGGCGACCCTCTTTGTCCTCTTTCTGCTGCACCAGCGCCTCAACCTCATCGCCAATCTTGACAATCTCGTTGGGGTCTACGTCATGCTTAATGGAGAGTTCCTTCGAGGGGATAACCCCCTCGGTTTTGTAGCCCACATCGACGAGCACCTCGTCGTGGTCTACTTTGACGACAATACCTTTAATGATGTCACCGTCGTTGAAATTCTTGATTGTGGCGTCAACCGCGGCCTCAAAAGCCTCCGGTGAGCCAAAGTCGTCTACCGCGACGACCGCCTCATTTGAGGTCATATATTTATGACTCCGATTATTGAAATACGTTACGTAAGGCCAACCCGTATGTAGTGCCTAGGCACAACGAACGGGGCACTGCGGCGCAATGCCCCACCAGAATACCCGTAGCAGCGCGCTAGCACCAACTCAATTTAGCTCAGCTGAGCTACGTAATATACGAAACCGCGTAGAATCTGAGCCATGGCAGCCCGACGCAATGACCCCAGCACGCAATTACAGCTACGCATCGGGGACGCGGAGCGCGACCGTACTATTGAACTGTTGCGCGAGCACTTGGTCGCCGGGCGGCTTGATGCAGACGAGTTCACCACCCGTATGGAAGCTGCCCTCAAGGCTCGTACCGGGGCGGAACTCGCGGCGCTGTTGACCGACCTGCCACAAGACCCCAACGCCGTCGGCGGCCAAACCCGCTGGAAAGCCACCCCCCGCCCCCACACCCCCACCACCGGCATCAACTGGATGTTTGTTATCGCCGTAGTCACAACCGTAATCGGGCTGCTTGTTTTTGTTGGCAATCTTTATCCAGCGCTGCGAGACCAAGATTTTTACAATACGGTTGGCGTCACGACTGGCGCAGTGATTGCGTTACTTGGCGCCGCCGCCGCCATTCTTATCCGCCACCTGCGGGCGCTCCCCGCCCCGCCCCGCGCCCCCCCCCTCGAACGCTGAGCAAAACAGCCCAAAATACGACAATTACGCTCAGAGCATAAAACCCCCGTCAGGCTACGCCTGCCACCCCCTTCGAGAAGGGGGCTTCAATAGTCAGGCTATGCCTGCCACCCCCTTTGAAAAGGGGGCTTCAATAGTCAGGCTACGCCTGCCACCCCCTTCGAGAAGGGGGCAACAAACCCCCGCCAACTGCGTCGGCGCCCCTATCTAAGGGGGGGCAAACACACACGGGAGAAAAAAGTTGATAGCGTGATACGGTGAACCGAGTTGCTGCAGCACTGCGCGAAGAAGTAATGGTCGCTTTGGCGAGCGTTATTGACCCTGAGATTCGTCGTCCGATCACCGAGTTGGACATGGTGGACACGGTGGAGGTGAGCGACACCGGGCAGGTTTATATACGAATACTGCTCACCGTCGCGGGGTGTCCGCTGCGAGATACGCTGGAACAGCTCATCGGGAACGCGGTGGGAGCCATTAAAGGGGTCTCTGAACTACAGGTGGAGTTGGGCGCCATGTCCCCGGAGCAGCGGGGCGCGTTGATGACGCGGTTACGCGGGGTAGCGCAGGCAAACAATCCGTTCACCCAGCCCGACTGCGACACGACGGTGTTGGCGATCGCCTCCGGTAAGGGCGGGGTTGGTAAATCCTCTGTGACGGTGAACTTGGCGGTGGCGCTGGCGAAAAGTGGGTTCCGCGTCGGCTTGTTGGATGCTGACATCTACGGCCACTCGGTGCCCGACATGCTGGGGATTGGGGCGCAGCAGCCGAACGTGGTGGAGGGTACTATCATGCCGGTGCCCGCCTACGGTGTGGCGGTGATGAGCATCGCCATGATGAAAGAGCACCGTTCCCAAGTGATTGCTTGGCGCGGCCCGATGCTGGATAGGGCGCTGCAACAGTTCCTCTCCGATGTTTACTGGGGTGAGCTAGATTTTCTGTTGGTCGATTTGCCGCCCGGCACTGGCGACATAGCGATGAGCGTTGCCAACTTGCTTCCCACTAGCCAAGTTATCGTGGTGACTACTCCGCAGGTAGCCGCCGCCGAGGTCGCGGAACGCGCTGGCACGATGGCCTACATGCTGAAACAGGACGTAATCGGCGTGGTAGAAAACATGTCATGGCTCACCACCACCTGTAGCCACTGCGGCGCAACCGAGCGCCACGAGCTTTTCGGTGCCGGTGGCGGCGCAGCAGTAGCCGCTGCCCTCACTACCCGGTTCAACCACCCTGTCCCCCTGCTCTCCCAAATCCCGATTGACTTAGGGTTACGCGCCGGAGGCGACACCGGCTCCCCCATCGTATTAACCGAAGCCGACCACCCCGCAGCCCTAGCTATCCAAGCCCTAGTCACCCAGATTGCAGCGTTACGCGCCTAAGCTCACAGGTGGGAGGCTAGCAGTTCGGCTAAGGTTTGAGGGTTGCACTCGGTCAGGTCGCTTACCTGTTTGCGGCAGGAGAAGCCGTCGGCTAGCACTATGGCATCCGGGCCTGCGGCGGCGATGGCGGGGCCGAGGTCGTGCTGGAACACTTTCACGCTCACTTCGTAGTGACCTTTTTCTACGCCAAAGTTGCCAGCTAGACCGCAACAGCCGCCCACTTTGACCACTTTGGCGCCCGTCTTTTTGAGCAGTTTGGCATCGGCTGCCCAACCCAATACGGAGGCTTGGTGGCAGTGGGGTTGGGCTACGATGGTGTGCCCCGTTAAGTCGGGCGGGGTGAAGTCGGGCACAGCGTTTAGGAACTCGGCTAGGGTACGTATTGACTTCGCCACCAGCGCCACCCGCGGGTCGTCCGGCAACAGTTCGGCGGCATCGGAGCGCCACACCGCGATACACGACGGTTCCATCCCGACGATGGGGACGCCCGCTTCGGCGATGGGAGCCAGCACATCCAAGGCGCGTTTCAGTTGCGCCCGCGCCCCATCCAACTGTCCGGTGGTAATCCAAGTGAGGCCACAGCAGGCATCCTGATCCAACAACTTCGGGTTATACCCCGCAGCCAGCAGCACTTTCAGCAACGCAGAGAGCGCAGTGCCCGCGAACGAATCAGTGAACGAATCCACCCAGATTACGACTGGAGGACGCGCACTCAAGCCGTCAGCTGACAAATCATTAACGTTAGAAAGTTCAGCGCGCGCCGCTTTCCTAGCGGAACCATCGCTACGAAACTCGGGCATGGGGCGACGGATGTCCACCCCGGAGAGCGCCAACGCGACGTGCTTCAGCCCCGGCGTTTTGAGCATCAGGTTAGCCGCCGCCCCCGCAAAGGGGATTCGCGCCAGCAGCCGCCCCCAGCGGGGTAGCCAACCCAACACGTAATGATTCAGCGGGCGCAGCCGATGCTTATAGCGTTCATACAGCGCCCGCGATTTATACGCAGCCATGTCGGTGCCGGTGGGACAATCCCGGCGGCAGCCTTTACAGGCCAAGCAGAGGTCAAGCGCCTGCCACAGTTCGGGAGCATCCCAACCTTTTACGATTTGGCCGTTTATCATCTCTTGCAGGATGCGGGCGCGGCCTTTCGTGGAGTGAATCTGGTCGCCGGTCGCCTGATAGCTGGGGCACATCACACTGCCGAGCGCAGTGGCGTTGGCTAGGCATTTAGCCACCCCCGTGCAGCGATGTACCGCATCCGTAAACTCCGGGTCATTGAGCCGCAACGGCGAATGCACCGTCTGAGCGATACGAATGTCGTAGTCAGTGCGTAAAGGATTGACCACAACGCCGGGGTTCAACAGATTGTCGGGGTCAAACAGCCCTTTGACTTCCCCGAAGATACGCAAAGCCTCCGGCGAGTACATCTTCGCCAACAGTTCGGAGCGCGCGCGGCCATCGCCATGCTCACCGCTCATCGAACCGCCGTATTTGGCCACCAAGTCGCCCGCATCCATCATGAACGCGCGATACACCTGAGTGCCGCCCGGCTTATCCAACGGGAAGTCGATACGACAGTGAATGCAGCCCTCCCCGAAATGCCCATACGGCAACCCGTCCAACCCGTGCGCGTGCAGCAGCTTCTCAAAGTCACGCAGGTAGTTGCCCAAAGACTCCGGTGGCACCGCCGCGTCCTCCCACGACGAGTGCGCGGGGCGCGCCAACCCGATACCAGCCAAACCGGCGGCATCGGTACGTATCTTCCACAGCGTAGCCACATCGTCTAAGTCATCCACTTTCCAAGCGTCCACAGCGTGCGCGGCCGCGAGCAACGCTTGGGTGCGCGCTTCCACTTCCGCGGGGTCGGTTCCCACCAACTCCACGAAGATGAACGCTTGGCCGCCGGGCAGTGGCGGCACCGCGTCCGCGCCTTTCATACGGCGTACCACGTTGATAGTACGGTCATCCAACCCCTCGGCGGCCACCGGATGAAACTGGTTGAGCGTGGGAACGTCATCGCCCGCCTCAGCCATGGTGTGATAGCCCAACGCAACCATCTGTTTGATGGGCGCATCCTCAACCAGCTTTACTTTCGCCTCCAGCACGATGCCCAGCGTGCCCTCGGAGCCCACAAAAAACTTAGCGACATCGCAGCCTTTCTCCGGCAACAGGTGTTCTAAGGCGTAGCCAGAGGTCTGTCTGGTGAACTTACCAAACTCGGTACGGATACACGCCAGATGCGCCGCTGCTATCTCTTTGAGCTCCGGCAGCGGCTCTTGGTTTGGCTCACCACCCTCCCCCAATACGATGATGTCTCCGGTGCCGGTGAGCACTTCCAGACTTATCACGTTGTCAGCGGTACGTCCGTAGCCCAAAGCGCGCGCCCCGCAGGCGTTGTTGCCAATCATGCCGCCGATAGCGCAGCGATCCGCTGTGGCAGGGTCTGGGCCGAAACGCAACCCGAAAGGTTTCACCGCGTCCTGTAGCACGGAGTGCACCACGCCCGGCTGTACCACGGCGGTTTTCGTATCCGGGTCAACGGACAACACCTTATTTAGATGATGCCCCATGTCAACCACCAATCCGGTGGTGATGGAGTTGCCCGCTAGTGATGTCCCCGCACCGCGACCCGCGATGGGCATACCGACCCGAAGCGCGGCACGTACTACTCGTATCAGTTCAGCTTTAGTACGCGGCCTGGCCACTGCGGTAGGCACCACACGATAGATGGAGGAGTCTGTGGCGTAATACGCCCGTGCGAGCGACGAATCGTCAATGCAGGAATCATCATCCAACTCAGCGCGTAACGCCGCGAGTAAAGATGCCCTGCCGAGCGCGGAATCTGCGGAACCAACTTCAGTGGTAACAATGCTCATACGCTAAAGTCTGCCACCGACACACCACGAAACACCCGCCACTCCCCCGACAGCATCAAAATAGCTGCCAGTTTGGGATGTAAATGGGGCGCTGGCCGTCACCGGATGGTTGGCCACCAACCCCACATCTGGGCACCGACCCGCCGAGACTGCTCTGGCATACTCGTTTGCAGCACTTTGCCCATTGCCCGACCCACGGCGTTGAAGTCACGCACGCCTACGACGTCGATGAACGCCTGACGCACCAGCACCGCATGTTCAATAACAGCCTCATCCAGCACCTTTTTACCGTTGGCGGTGAGCACTAAGAAAGCGCCGCGCCTATCGGTGGGGGCAGGCTGGCGTTCCACTAGGTCACGTGTTTCCATCCGCGTCACCATGTGCGAAAGCCGAGAGGGGGTGCGGTTGACGCCGTTTGCTACGTCAGACATGCGTAGGCGCTGTTCCGGACTCTCTGACAGCAAAGCCAGCACGCGATATTCGCTGGAGTCGATGCCGTGCTTTTGCAACGCCCGGTTGATGAGTGCTTCCATATATTCGAATCCGAAAAGCCAGCTGCGCCAGATACGCGTTTCTTCTTCGTTGAGCAAGAAATCCTGCGATTCCATAGCCATCCTTTTTGCGACGGTGCTGTTGAATAGGCGGGGGTAGTCATCGAGCAGCTACTAAATTGATTGTCGAGTTGCATGACCCGGATCCAAGGATTACAGCAACTACCAGCGAATAAAAATTATGGGTTCCAGTAGCAACTACAGTCGCTTGAATGCCGAATCACACACTTCAATAATAGCCTTAAACTACAAACTTTAACGAATCTCCCGGCGCGTCTCGCGGAAACTTTAGTAGCGGGGGTAAAGGCGGGGGTAATACGTATGTAGCCGGAGGGGGTAATACGTATGTGATACGTAAGTTACAGCTGGGCTGCATCCAAGATGGCGGCAAAGGTGGCCTGCTCCGCCTCGGTGGCCGACAACAGTGGCTGGCGTACCACTCGATTCGGCAACACCCCCAGATGCTCCAACCCCGCCTTGACCAACATGCAGCCTTGAGTGGCGAACACCCCGGTGTACACCGGCAGCGCCGCCTGATACGCGCGCAACGCGCCCGCGTAATCCCCAGCGAGAAACTTGGTGATGGCATCCTTGGTAATCCGGCCAGTAAAGTGCGTCGATGTGCCGACCACACCCACCCCGCCGATAGACAGAATCGGCAACACCAAAGCGTCATCCCCGGCGTAATAATCCAATCCGGTAGCCAAAATCACTTCTGCACTGGCCGCGAGGTCTTTTTTGGCATCTTTCACACCGACGATGTTGGGATGCGCTGCCAGTTTGATAAGCGATTTTGTCTCCACCGGGCGACCGGTGCGGTGCGGAATATCGTAGATAAGCACCGGCAAGTCGGTAGCGCTGGCCACTGTCTCGAAGTGCGCCACGATGGCGTCCTGCGGCGGCAGCGAATAATACGGCGTGATGACCAGCAGTCCGTCAGCTCCAGCGGCAGCGGCCTCACACGCCAAAGCCGCACTGTGTTTGGTGTCGTTGGTGCCCACCCCAGCAATCACTTTGGCCCTATCCCCAACGCTCTCCTTGACGGCAGTGATGATGGCGGCCTTTTCGTCGTGGTAGGTGGTGGGCGCTTCACCAGTGGTACCGTTCAACACCAGGGCATCATTGCCCATCTCGTCCACCAAATACGTCGCCAAGCGCCGCACCGCGGCCAAATCCACCGCGCCTGCTGCATCAAATGGGGTAACCATCGCGGTCATCAAGCGCCCTAAGCGCGGCGTTGTGTTCTCACTCATGGGGTTATGTTAGTACAACTTGCAATATAACTTGGACATAGTTTGGTGGAGCGAGCAGCGTGTACGGCGCTCTGCCATGTCCGAAAATGGTGTTTTAGGCGAAACACTATTAGATTCCCCCCGCGCTAGTCGCACCGGTATATCGCACTCTTGCCGTAGAATCAGGGGCGTGAACGTACGTAAAACTGGCGCAGCTAACTTGCTGGACTCGGAATCATTGGCGTTGGCAGAGGATTATGTCTACCTGCCGGATACGGTACGACAAGCCCGCGAGGATGCGGTGCTGACCATCCGGGAGGTCCCTAGCAACGGGGTGTGCGCGGCACTACTGTTTCTCGCTAAGGCGTTGGACGCAAAAGCCGTAGTGGAAGTGGGTACTGGTGCCGGGGTCACCGGGTTGGCGCTGTTTGCAGGCATGAACCCCGCCGGGATTCTCACCAGCATCGACAGCGAAGCCGACTGGCAGTTGGAGGCCAAACAGTTGGCCGCCGATGCCGGTATCGCCGCGCGCAGGTTCCGTACCATCGCCGGGGTGGCGTTGGACGTATTACCAAAACTCTCCGATGCGGCGTATGACTTGGTGTTTATCAACGGCGACAAGCTGGAGTACGTGGAGTACGTCGCGCAGGCATCCCGACTGTTGCGCACGGGCGGCATACTGGTGCTAAACGATGTGCTGTGGCACAACTTAGTGGCCAATCCGCGCAACGATGACGACGAGACGATGATTATGCGTGAAGCGTTGCAATCGGTGCTTGATTTGGGCGATTTCACCCCGCTTTTGATCCCACTCGGCTCCGGCCTACTGGCCGCCATCAAAGATGAATAGCTGGTAGTGGATACCAAGCAGCAACCTGCCCTTGTGGTCGGTAGAATGGGCACTTGCTACCATCACCGTCAAGGAGCCAGATGAGCGAGTCAAACACCAATAAGCCGTCGCGTGCGAGCAACACCGGTACTCCCGAGAGACCCCAGTTGCGCCCAAAGCAGTCCACGCCGGCGCGCCGTCCCGCTCCACAGCCCGGCGGCACCCCGGATGCCCCACTCGATGCCCCGCGCCCTTGGCGTACAGAGGGGTTACGCGATTCACAGCGCGGCGACACCCCCGTAAAGCCGAGCGACCCCTCCAAAAAAGGCCCAACCTTTAGTTGGCAGTTCTGGGTGAGTGCCGGGCTGCTGCTCATCGCGTTCTTCACATTCAATACGTGGATGAACAACCGCGACCGCCCGCCGGACATCGCCTACACCGAGTTTTTGACGCAGGTGCGCTCGGGCAACGTGAAAACCGTGCACTCTAAAGGCGACACGATTGATGGCGAACTCATCACCGCCGCCGACTTGAAAGGCGATGACGGAAAATCCACCGGCACTACGTACACCAAGTTTTATACGGAACGCCCAACGTTCGCTGACGACAATCTATGGAAAGTGCTAGTGGATGACCACAACGTGAGCGTAACCGCCACCCCGGTGTATGAGGAGATTCCGCTGTGGCGCTCGCTGCTCAGTTCGCTACTGCCTTGGTTGGTGCTGATTGGCGTATACGTATGGTTCTTCCGTCGCATGTCTAAAGGCGGCGGATTTGGGCCTTTTGGTGGCATGGGACGCGACGTGAAGCCGGTCGAGAAAGAGAAAGTAAGGGTCAACTTCTCGGATGTAGCCGGTATTGACGAGGTGAAGGAACAAGTTTCCGAGATTGTTGACTTCTTGAAGAACCCCGGCAAATACCGCCGCGTCGGCGCGCGAGCCCCTAAAGGTGTGCTGTTGGAGGGCGCGCCCGGCACTGGCAAAACCCTGTTGGCCAGGGCAACCGCCGGCGAGGCCGAGGTGCCTTTCTTCTCAGCTTCCGCATCAGAGTTCATTGAGATGATTGTGGGCGTGGGCGCGCAAAGGGTGCGCCAACTGTTTGACGAGGCGCGTAAGGCGGCACCGTCCATCATCTTCATCGACGAGATTGATGCCATCGGGCGCTCCCGGGGTTCGAGTCGCTCTATGGGCGGCCATGACGAGCGGGAGCAGACCCTAAACCAGGTGCTCACCGAGATGGATGGTTTCGACGGCACCGAGGGCGTGGTAGTGATGGCCGCCACCAACCGTGCTGACGTATTAGATGCAGCGCTGACCAGACCGGGGCGCTTTGACCGAGTGATTACGGTAAACACCCCTGACTTGGATGGTCGGGAGCAGATTCTCAAAGTGCATACGCGTAAAATCCCGCTCTCAACCGATGTGGATTTGCACGATATGGCCGCCACCACGCCCGGCATGACGGGCGCTGATTTGGCCAACTTGGCGAACGAAGCGGCGCTGTTGGCCGCAAAACGCTCCGACACCAAGGTGTATATGCGCGACTTCATGAACGCGCTGGAGAAGATTCAACTCGGGGTGGCGCGCAGCGTGGTAATCCCCGAGGATGAGCGCCGCCGTACCGCGTATCACGAAGCCGGTCACGCGCTGCTCGGCATGTTGCAAAAGGGCGCCGACCCGGTGCGTAAAGTGTCCATCATCCCGCGTGGGCAGGCGATGGGCGTCACGCTCAGCACCCCCGACACCGATAAATACGGCTACGACGAGGAGTATCTGCGCGGTCGTATCGTGGGGGCGATGGGCGGCATGGCCGCTGAGTCCGTGGTGTTCGGCGTCACCACCACCGGTGCGGATTCCGACCTGCGCCAAGCCACCGCTATCGCTAGGCAGATGGTTGGCAAGTGGGGCATGAGCGACAAAGTCGGCCCGGTGCAGGTGCTATCCGACCAAGTTGACCCCCGTACTATGGGCATAGCCGAGGAGACGTTGGCGCTGGTTGACGAGGAGGTGCGCCGTATCATCGGCGAATGCCACGTCCAAGCCATCAAACTGCTACAGGAGCACCGCGACAAACTGGATGCCATCGTCACTGCCCTGCTGGCCAACGAAACCTTGGATGAGGACGCCGTATACGCTGCCGCTGGCATTGAGCGCCCCCACGAAGTCCGCGAGATGGTAAAGACAAACACCAAAGCCGACACTGCATCCCCCAGCGATAGCGTTGCCGACCCGCATCCGCCCGCCGACGCCCCAGTGGACGCCAAGCCGATACCGGATGCCCCTTGGGCTCCCCCCTCCCCCACCGAAAAGTTCGGTGGCTACGGAAACCCCAGCTAGCTCAGCCCTCCGGCGCTTTAACTGCCACTTTTTCGTACGTTTTTTTGGCGCCCCTGCCACTTTTTCGTACGAATTATTGGCAGCCACGCCATTTTTTCGCACGAAATTAGGGTATGCTGAGCGTATGGAACGGCTTGCAATACTACAGCTTGAAGCCTGGAAACGCGCCGAGAACCGTAAACCGCTGGTGCTGCGGGGGGCTAGGCAGGTGGGGAAAACTTGGCTCGCAAAAGAGTTTGGCAAGCGCTATTACCAGCAAACCGCGTACATCAACTTCGAGGAGACCCCCTCCCTAGCGGCTATCTTTGAGGGAGATTTCGATATTCCTCGCATCGTCGCTGCACTCCGCGCCGCCACCGAAATTGACATACTGCCGGGCGAAACCCTCATCATCCTTGACGAAATTCAAGAATGCCCCCGCGCCCTGACCGCTCTCAAATACTTCAACGAAAAGGCGAACGACTACCACATCATCGCCGCCGGTTCGCTATTAGGGGTCGCGCTACACGAGGGGTCGTCATTTCCAGTTGGCAAAGTGACTTTTTTGGACATCGGGCCGCTGAGCCTCGCAGAGTTCATCCAAGCGCTCGGGCACGACCAATTGTGGCGCTCAGTTGCCGAATCAAACTGGGAACTTATGAGCGTGTTCCATGACCGGCTCGTATCATTACTGCGTGACTACCTGTTTGTGGGTGGTATGCCCGCCGCAGTGCTCGCATTCGCAACTAACTTGGACTATCAGGCCGCCCGGACGGAACAATCCGAAATCTTGAAAGCATACGACAGCGACTTCTCCAAACATTCTCCCGCTGAACAGGTGCCTAAAATCCGAGCCGTTTGGGAATCGATACCCAGACAACTCGCTAAAGAACGGAAACGCTTTTTTTACGGCGATGTCGCATCCGGCGCTCGCGCCCGTAGCCACGAAACCGCTATTGAATGGTTGGCACAAGCCGGAGTAGTTGAACGAGTCCGCCAAATCAGCGCCCCCCGCCTACCGCTCACTGGATATGACGAAAACGACGCTTTCAAGCTATTTCTCGTAGACGTTGGGCTACTAGGCGCATTAGCAGCCCTCCCCACCGCCGCCGTTATCAACGGCAGCGCCATCTTCACCGAGTTCCGGGGAGCGCTCACCGAACAATACGTAGCCACGCAGTTAAAACAGCAGTTGGGCGCATCGCCACGCTACTGGACGAACGGGCAAAACAGCGCAGAAGTCGATTTCGTAATCCAACGCGGCCTAGACATCATCCCCATAGAAGTCAAAGCCAACCGCAACCTGAAATCAAAAAGCCTCCAAGTGTACCGCGAAAAGTTCGCACCACCGTTGGCGATACGCACTTCACTCGCGCCGTATGCCCGCTCCACCTCCCTAGTCGACCTGCCGCTATACGCACTAGCAACACTCTCCATGCTGTAAGGACGCACGTCACCCCACCTCAATCCCCCCCTCATGCTGCGCGGAGCGAACGCAGCGAACCCCCACTCCCCGTCATACTGCGCAGAGTGAGCGTAGCGCATCCCCCCTTTACGTCATGCTGCGCGCAGTCGCAGCATCCAGGAACCCACACCGAACAGAGCTCAACCACCATCCTCTAGTACTGGCACCGTAAACAACCCAACCCGGCGCGGGATGATTCCCGGTGCCAGAGCTAAAGATGTGGGATTGTTCCACGCGGTGCATGTTTCTGGATACTGCGACTCCGGCCTTGCGGCCTCCGCGCAGCATGACGGGGTAGAGCGAGAAGGACGAGGGCGGGTTCCTGTCTCCGGTCATATATAACCCGCGCATCCCCGACACTTCCGGGCAATACGGATAAAGCGGCTGGGGAACGATTAGGTTGGTTTCTTGTGGAATACCGCGAGTTGGGCAATGCTGGGTTTCAGGTTTCGCGGCTCGGTTTGGGCACGCTGACTTGGGGGCGAGATGTGGATCCGCCGCTAGCGCGTAAATTACTGCGGGCGTTCGTATCGGCTGGGGGCAACCTGCTTGATACCGCACCGGCGTATGGGGCGGGGATGGCGGAGCGGATTATCGGCTCGCTGATGCGCCACGACGTACCCCGGGAGCAGTTGATAATCGCCACTAAAGGCGGCCTCGGGTTGGATGGGAATCAGGCTGTGACCCTAAGCCGTCAGGCGTTAATCAACGATTTGGCGGGCTCGCTCAAACGGCTGGGCACTGATTACGTAGACATTTGGCAGTTGCACACTTGGGGTGAGGGGCTGGATGAAGCGCTCGGCGCGTTGGATTACGCGGCGGCGCGGGGCATGGCCAGAGCCGTCGGGGTGTGCAACTACGTGGGTTGGCAGTTGGGCACCGCCGCCACCAAGCAACTCTTGAAAAATACGAAAACCCCACTAGTTGAACCGGGGATAACGCTCGGTGATACGAGACCAGCCCTAGCCAGTTTGGGGATAACCCCAAGTGATACGGGAGCAGCGTTAGGGAATACGGGCTCCGCCCCGCTTCAGGTCGCCAGCAGCGAGTACTCCCTGCTGGCGCGCGGCGCTGAACTGGAGGTGCTGCCCGCCTGCCGCTACCACGGTTTGGCGTTCTTCGCTTGGGCACCGCTGGGGCGCGGCGTATTAGCTGGGCGCTATCAAGGTGGCGCCACTCCCCCGGATTCGCGCGCCGCCTCCCCCGGTTTTGAGTGGTATGTGGAACCGTATCGCAACAGCAAATCGGCCGCCGTGGTGGACGCGCTTGCCCACGCCGCCACCGGACTAGGGCTGGAACTCCCGCAAGTGCCGCTGTTATGGGTACGCGACGCCCCAGGCGTCACCGCCGTACTGCTGGGCGCGCGCACCGTAGCGGGGCTCCAACCCTACCTAGCTGCCGAATCAACCACCCTCCCCCCCGAAATCATCACCGCCCTAGACGACATAACCGGCGGCCCAAACCAGCTCCGCTAACGAGACAAAACTTACCGTAGCGGTACGACCGTACAGGCTTGAGCTTCTGCGTTGTCATACAACGGCGCTCCACCGGGCAACGTCAACGGCGGCGCCCCCTCCACGGCGGGTCGAACCTCCACACAGCCATCAACTGCGCACTCCGAGATAGCGTCATACAAGTCTCTATGCGTCTCCACCATATCCACGTAATCTCGCCCATTGAACCCCTCGGGCACCAACCCTTTACGCACCAAGCAGGCCGCCACCAAATCATCCCAGTTCTCGTGGTTCGGATTCGTCATCATGCCGTAATAAATGATGCCGATGTACGTCATCCACTTGAACTCGCAGTCAGCCACGATTTCTTGCTGCTTGTCGATAGCGTCTATACGATTCTCTGCAGCCGCAAAAGTCAACTCTGCAAGCCCAAACCCGTTATCAAGGTAATACGCTGTGATGCCGAGACCACTCTGTGCAATACACTCCAACACCCGCGATTGGGATTCGGCCATCTCCGCCGCGCTCACCACACCGTCGCGTACCACGTCTCGCACAAACTCAGTGGGCGCATATTCATACGCCTGTGCAAACTCGGCAG
>JAITED010000131.1 GCA_031282235.1 Propionibacteriaceae bacterium
GAAGCCTACGGCCTAGAAGATGGCGATTTTGAGCCCTCCGGCGGCATCAATCCGCTGGCGGTACGCTACCTAAACCGGCTCTCCGATTTGGCGTTCATCCTCGCACGCTACGCCAACCACACCGCTGGGCAAGCAGAGCTTAGTTGGGTGTCGGGAGGCGAGCGCCACCCCAGCGCTTAAAGACCCTTAAGCGCTTAAGAGACCCTAGAGCGGCCAAGAGCGGCTAAGAACCCTAACGCTTCAGCACCATGCCAAGTCGATAGCGGCGATGTCGGAGCGGGAGCCAGCCTCCAACCAAGTAGTCATCCCCAAAGCGGAACCGGCGGCCATGGAGAAATCGTAGCGGCGCTCACTGGCTACGGAGATAGTCACCACGAAGTCACCAAACGGCAGTTCTAGCGCTTCTGCGCCTTGGGGTTGATGTTGCGATTCCAGACGCATCATGCGGCGGCTGAGACGCAGCACCGGTTTGGAGGACAAAGAAAAAGCTCGATACCACAGGAACTCATCTCCTAAGTATCGAGCCATACCGGACGACCAAGGGAACGACCGCTGGGCAGTGTAGCGGCGCATCCCACAGTCAAAAACGCCGCCCCCCGCACACAGCAGACGACGGCGTATTATCAGCCCGATGGTCAGGCAGACGCAGATGCCCACCAGAGCTAACAAAAGCCCCGGCAGATACGCCACCAACCATCCAATCATAGAGAGACTCTAACGCACACAGGGCACAAAACGCACACAGGGCACAACTCTTAACCTTGGTGCAGCTCGGCGTATTTTTCGGCCGCCTTAATCTGCGCTAGATACTGGTTGTAGAGGTGCTCGTCCTCGTCGGTGTAATCGCCTACGCGCTGCAACTCCTCCATTTTGGCGAAACCACGGCGAGCCTCATCAATGCTGATTTCGTGACCCATCACCGCATGGTCAGTGAGGATGGAGAGCCGGTTCTCGAATACGCTCATGAAACCACCGGCCACCGCCATCACCTCGCGGCGACCGTCCTCGGTGATAATCTCTGCCGCGCCGGGTGCCAACAGGGTGAGCAACGGCTCATGGTCGATGAGGATACCCAACGAACCCTCTACGTTAATCACTGTGACCCCCACAGCGTTGCCTTGCCAGATGATACCCTCCGGCGAGACGACCTCAACTTTGATTGGACCGCTCACATCAGCCTCGCTTCAACTTCTCCCACTGGGCGTATACGTCTTCCATCCCGCCGACGTTGAAGAACGCCTGCTCAGGAATCTGATCCACCTCGCCGTCGCAGATCATCCGGAACCCCTCGATGGTGTCTTTCACCGGCACGGTGGAACCAGCCACCCCGGTGAACTTCTCGGCGGTGTAGGTGTTTTGCGACAGGAACTGCTGGATACGCCGCGCCCGGTTGACGATGATTTTGTCCTCCTCGGACAGTTCATCGATACCCAAGATGGCGATGATGTCTTGCAACTCCTTGTTGCGCTGCAAAATCTGCTTTACCCTAGTGGCGATGGCGTAATGCTCCTCCCCCACATACTCCGGAGCCAAGATGCGCGACGTGGAGGTCAACGGATCCACCGCCGGATACAGGCCACGGGAGGCGATGTCGCGTGAAAGCTCAGTTGTGGCATCCAAGTGGGCGAATGTCGTAGCCGGAGCGGGGTCGGTGTAGTCGTCTGCTGGCACATAGATGGCCTGCATGGACGTGATGGAGTGCCCCCGGGTGGAGGTGATACGTTCCTGCAACTGCCCCATCTCGTCGGCCAAGTTTGGCTGATAGCCCACCGCGGAGGGCATCCGACCCAGCAGCGTTGACACTTCAGAACCGGCCTGAGTGAAACGGAAGATGTTGTCGATGAACAGCAACACATCCTGATTCTCAACATCGCGGAAATACTCCGCCATGGTGAGCGCCGAGAGGGCGACACGCAGGCGGGTGCCCGGCGGTTCGTCCATCTGGCCGAAGATGAGCGCCGTATCTTTGATAACCCCGGCGTCCGTCATCTCGTTGATGAGGTCGTTGCCCTCGCGGGTACGCTCCCCCACCCCGGCGAAAACCGACGTGCCGCCGAAGTTGTGGGCGATACGATAAATCATCTCCTGAATCAACACCGTCTTACCAACGCCAGCGCCACCGAACAGGCCGATTTTGCCGCCTTGCACATACGGGGTGAGCAGGTCTAGCACCTTGATGCCGGTCTCCAACATCTGAGTTTCGGGCTGCAACGCATCGAACGTCGGCGGCTCCCGGTGGATCGGCCAGCGCTCTGTAATCTCAAAGGTGGACGGGTCGGTGTTTAGGCACTCACCGATGACGTTCCACACCTTGCCTTTAGTTACCGGGCCGACGGGCACTGTAATCGGAGCGCCCGTATCAATCACTTTCGCGCCGCGGCGCACCCCATCGGTTGGTTTCAGCGAGATGCAGCGTACCGTCTCGTCACCGACCTGTAGCTCCACCTCCAAGGTGATGGTTTTAACCTCACCCTGCATCTCTGCATCAACGTGCAGCGCGTTGTGTATCTCAGGAATCTGGCCGACGGGGAACTCCACATCGACAACAGAGCCGATGACCCGGGTGACCCGACCAGTACCTGCAGGCTTGGTCGATGTCTGTTCACTAACTGTTGCGGTCATGGGTTTTCTCCTCTTATCCTGCCAGCGCCCCAGCGCCGCCGACGATCTCGTTTATTTCTTGGGTAATCTCCGCTTGACGCGCCTGATTGGCATCGCGTGTCAGCGAATCTATGAGTTGTTTCGCATTATCAGTTGCGGAGTGCATCGCCTGTTGGCGCGCCGCCAGTTCGGAGGCCGCCGACTCCATCAGTGCAAAATGGATACGGTTGATGATGTAGAGCGGCAGTAGCTTGTCTAACACCACTGCGGCTTTCGGTTCGTAGTGATACTCGTCGGACATGACGAACGGCCCTGTGCCAGCTTCCGTATCCTCCTCCACCACTTCCAGTGGCAGCAGCCGTACAATCTGCACCTGCTGGCTCACCATCGACTTGAACCGGGTGAACACCACATGCAGCTCGTCAACCCCACCCTCGGCGGTGGGCTTTAAGAACTCCTCGATGAGACGCACCCCGATGTATTTGGCGTCGGTATACGTCGGCTTCTCCGAGAACCCCATCCAGAAGTCGGCAATCTCGCGGTTACGGAACGTGAAGTAATCTTTCACTTTCCGGCCGCAGGTGTAGATGTCTAGCTGCTTGTTTTCTTCCTCAAGCCGTTTGATAAGCCCCTCGGCGGTACGGATGATGTTGGCGTTATACGCCCCAGCCAGCCCTCTGTCGGCGCTGATGATGAGCACCGCTGCGCGTTCGCAGACCGGCGGCTCCAAGGTGAGCGGGTGCGCCACCTCGGTGTGCGCCGCCACATCTGAGACCGCCCGAATCAGTTCCTCATTGTAGGGAACCGCCTGCCTGGCTCGCGCCTGGGCGCGCATCACCCGCGAAGCAGCAATCAACTCCATCGCTTTGGTGATCTTCATGGTTGCGGAAACGGACTTCCGGCGCTCCCGCAACTCGCGCAGTGTGGCAGGCATTTACCCCCGCTTTCCAGTGACTATCTTGGCTTGGTCGATGTCGTCATCTTCCACTTCTTCAGCTTCGACGGCTCCCAACAGCCGCCCATCTGTGAGCCGGAACCCCGCCTTGAAAGCTGTGATCGCGGCATCCAGTTCCGCTTCGGTTTCATCCTCCAGCTTGCCGGTGGTGGCAATCGCGGTCAACACCCCAGTGGCGGTCGCCAGATGCTCGTGAAACTCCTTCTCAAACCGCAGTATGTCCTCTACGGGCACGTCGTCCAGTTTGCCGCCGGTGCCCGCCCAGATGGACACCACTTGGCGTTCCATCGGCATCGGGTTAGCCAACGGTTGCCGCAACAGTTCGGTGAGCCTAGCGCCGCGATCCAACTGCCGTTTAGAGGTTTCGTCCAAATCGGAGGCGAACATAGCGAACGCCTGCATATCGCGGTACTGTGCCAGCGATATTTTCAACGTACCGGCGACCTTCTTCATGGCTTTCGTCTGCGCAGCGCCACCCACTCGGGAAACCGAGATGCCCACGTCGATAGCGGGGCGTTGGTTGGCGTTGAACAGGTCGGACTGCAAGAAGATCTGGCCGTCGGTAATCGAAATCACGTTGGTGGGGATGTAGGCCGATACGTCGTTGGCTTTAGTTTCGATGATCGGCAGACCAGTCATCGAACCACCCCCGATAGCATCGGAGAGTTTTGCACAGCGCTCCAGCAGGCGGGAGTGCAGATAGAACACGTCGCCGGGGTACGCTTCCCGACCGGGCGGGCGGCGCAGTAGCAGCGACATAGCGCGGTACGCTTCGGCCTGTTTGGTGAGGTCGTCAAACACGATGAGTACGTGTTTACCCTGATACATCCAGTGCTGCCCGATAGCGGAACCGGCGTAAGCGGCGATGTATTTGTAACCAGCGGGGTCAGAGGCGGGCGAGTTGACGATGGTGGTGTACTCCATCGCCCCAGCCTTCTCCAAGTTCTCGCGCACCTCAGCCACTGTGGAGTTTTTCTGCCCGATAGCGACGTAGATACAGCGCACCTGCTTGGCGGGATCACCAGATTCCCAGTTAGCGCGCTGGTTCATAATCGCGTCGGTGGCGATGGCGGTCTTGCCGGTCTTGCGGTCGCCGATGATCAACTGCCGTTGGCCACGACCGATGGGGGTCATCGAGTCGATAGCTTTCAGGCCGGTCATCAACGGTTCATTCACCTCTTGCCGATCCATCACGCCGGCGGCCTGTAACTCCAAAGGACGCCGACCCTCAATGCCCTTGATGGGGCCCTCGCCGTCCACCGGGTTACCCATAGCGTCCACTACGCGCCCCAGATAGCCATCGCCTACTGGCACGGACAGGATGTCGCCGGTGCCGCGTACCGCTGAGCCCTCGTCGATACCGTTAGAGTCCCCCAGCACCACCACGCCGATTTCGCGGGCGTCCAAGTTGAGCGCGATGCCCAGCGTGCCGTTCTCGAAACGCAGCAGTTCGTTGGCCATCACGTTCGGCAACCCCTCGACCCGCGCGATACCGTCGCCGGAGGTGACCACATGGCCAATCTCCTCCCGCTCCGCATCACTGGGGGTGAAATTGGTGACGAACTCGTCCAGTGCGGCCCGAATCTCGTCCGGACTGATGAGCAGTTCCGCCATTTGCGTCCTACTTTCCTTGTGTTTTCCTCCGTTTGAGCGCTGCCAAGCGGAGGTAATTAAACCAAAATCCCTTGTTGACCAATTTCCTGCTTGGCTTCCGCTACTCGGGTAGCCATGCTGCCATCAATCACTTCGCCCGCAATCTCCGCTCGAACGCCGCCGATCACCTGCGAATCAATTTTCAGCAGGGGGTCAATCTCGGCTCCGTAGATCCGCCGCAACTGCGCAACCAACTGCGCAAGACGCGGTTCATCCAACGGGATAGCGGTGGTGATGGTGGCTCTGAGCGCGTTGCGTAAATCCGCCCCGATGTCCAGATAGTGCTGCAAAGCACGCACGAAGCCGCGAGCTTGTCGAGTTATCGCCAACTCCGCGAGCGCTTTACTGGTTTCGTTGGCCTTTGCACCGAGCAGCCTTGCGCTCAAGGCGATACGGGCATTAACCGGATACGACTGTTCGTTTAAGGCCGTAGCCAGTTCGGCGTTGCCCTCCACCGCTACGATGAGCCGAGCTAGGTCATCGCGCACCCAAGCGGAATCACCAGCAGCCCTACGCCACAGCAGCCGTACCGCTGCGTCGTCTAAGGCGTCGCACAGTTCAGCACCAGAGTTATACGGCTCCGCGACCACAGCTTGCAACACTTGCAGCGCTGCCGTCTCCACTTTTCCAGTGAAAACTTTCGCTGCAACTGCTTGTCTGCCAGCGGTTCGGAGCGCCGGGTCAGTGAACCGACGCGCCAACAGGCTTTGGGAGCGCAACAGATCTGAGACCGCAAGCAGCCCCGCTGCGGTGTTCTGCCCCGGCTCCACTTCGTCTGTCGTGCGCAACAGCGCCGACGTCAGCTTGCTTTCCCCGCTCACTAGACCTAACCCTTCACCGCTGGTTGTGTCGCTAATTGTGCTAAGAACCGATCAATAGCCCGCCGGGCGCGGTCATCGTCCTCCAATGATTCTCCAACAATTTTGGAGGCCAGTGCGGTGGCGAGTGTGCCCACTTCACCACGCAGTTGGCTGGAAACGATCTCGCGCTCGGTCTCAATCTGCGCTTTAGCTTGCTCCAACATGCGGGTCGATTCCCGACCTGCCTGATCTCGCGCCTGTTCGACTATCGCCGCTGCTTGCGCTTTGGCTTGGTCACGAATCGCGTTTGCCTCGCCGTTAGCATCAGCCAACTGTGCCGCGTATTGATTACGCAGCGCATCCGCTTCAGCTTGCGCCCGTTCCGCGAGTTCTATCCCGCCTTCAATCTGCCGAGACCTCTCTTGGTACATCTTCTCGAAACCCGGCGAGATGAACTTGGCGAAACCGAACCAGATAATTCCGGCGGTCACCAGCCCAATCGCCACCTCAAAGATGTTGTGCGGTGCGAGCGGCCCCAAATTGATCTCCAGCGGGCACCATGCAATTGGCATCATAGTTGCCCCCTTTTCGCTGGGATAAGGGGGATCAGAGCACGAACGCGAGCACGAACGCCAGAATGGCCAGAGCTTCGACGATAACCGCGCCGATCATAGCTGAGGACTGCATCTTGGAGTGAGCCTCAGGCTGACGGGCGGTATCATGCACCACTGAAACAAATATCCAAGCGACGTTGATAGCCACCGCGATAGCGACAATGGCGTAGCCGTACAGCTTAAAAGCACCCTCAGGGATTTCTAGCAAAAACATTCTCGTTCTTTCCTTTCGTTTGACCCCGCCGGTGTCTGCCCCGGCGGAGACGTTTTTACCTCAGTGTCCGTGCGACACCGAGGAAGCTATGTAGTTGGCGGATAATAATGTAAACAGGTAGGCCTGCATGAAGCCAATGAACAGTTCTATCGCAATGATGAGCAGTGACAGTGCGAAAGAACCGAACCCGGCCACGTTGTAAAGCAGCGAAGTGGATTCACTGACCAGCCAGCCGCCACCGACCACAAACACCAACACGCCTAAGTGCCCGGCAAACATATTGCCGAAAAGTCGCACCGTCAGCGTCAAGGGCCGAGTGATGAAGGCTGACATGAACTCTAGCGGCATCACCAGTGGGGCTAACCAAAGCGGCACCCCAGCAGGTAACAGTTGCACCCTAAAGTACTTCAAGCCGTGTTCCCCCAACCCTGCCCCGATGTAGGCGACCCACACCACCAGCACCACACCCATGGTGTAGCCGATGTTTGAGAAGGTGGGGAACATGAAGTAGAAAAACTCGCCAAACCAGTTGTTCATCAGCACCAGTATGAAGATGCCCATCAGGAACGGTACATGCTTTTCGTAGCCGTGCCCGATGGTGGTGCGGGCGATACCGGAGCGCACGAAATCGTAGATGTACTCCACCCCGAACTGCCACTTCTGCGGGATGATGGTTAGTTTGCGGGAGATGGGGATGAAGAACGCCAAAATCACTATGGCGGCGATGATGAGTTGCAGCATCGGTTTGTTGATGACTAGGTCAAAAAACTCTGAGTCACCGAAGTGGAACGTGTAGATCGGGTGGAAATCGAAGTCGTGCAGGCTCGGCGCTTCATACTCGGTGGGCACATGCCCCGGACCGGGGCGCAGCAACCAGCCGATAGCGATCAGCACACCGAGAATGCCAGTCGGCACCACCAGCCGTTTCACTTCTTACCACCTCCATACTGCTTAATGACCAGAAAAATGCTCAGCACCAAACCGACGACCACCCCAATCCACAGCGCGTGTGGCACTCCGAGGAATCGTTCCAACAGATAACCGATACCGCCGTAGAGTAACACCCCGGCGAGTAAATCGGCAACCAACCG